>NZ_JBSRZM010000002.1:0-268544 GCF_054057635.1 Arthrobacter sp. UYNi723 | reverse complement strand
AAGGCCGGCCCCTTTCCAAGACAAGGAAACCGGCCTCGGGCCGTTACGGCTCAAACCTGAGGAACCCTCAAACAATTACCGACCCACGCACCTAGGCTGGGCGGCTGCAAAACTGCGCACAAGACGGAGGCACCCGGGCACCCTTTGGTGGCCGGGTGCCTCTTTCGTGCATCCGCGATGTTGCTCTGTTGTGATCTTGCCGATAAGCCTATTTAGTCGTGCTTGAACCTGGTCCGCTGGCCCAGGTGTCCTCGCTCAGCCTTGGCATGGGCGGCTCGGAGAGCAACTTTGCCATCGCCCTGCGGCGTTTGGGCACCTCCCTAACGTGGGTTGGCCGTGTAGGCAACGACAGCCTCGGTGAACTCGTCCTGCGTGAGCTCGCCGCCGAGGGCATCGGGTTCCCCCTGCGGGACGAGTCGGCACCCACCGGCCTCATGATCAAAGAGCGCCGCACCATGGACCAGCTCAAGGTCTGGTACTACCGGTCCGGAAGCGCGGGGCTCCCGGCGGGCCCGGGAGGACACCCCGGCCGAGCGGATTGCCAACGCCCGGCTGCTGCACCTCACGGGCATCACTCCCGCGCTTTCGCCGGAGGCAGCCCAGGCGGCGCAATATGCGCTGGAGGTTGCCCGAGAAGCCAGCACCTGGTCTCGTTCGACCTCAACTACCGCGCCGCGCTGTGGTCCGCCGACGAAGCCTGTGACGTTTTCCGGAACTTCATCGCCCAGGCAGACATCGTGTTCGCCGGGGACGACGAAGCCGCCATCGCGGTGGGAAAGTCCGACGACTCCCTGGAGCTTGCCGGCCGGATCGCTGCCCTGGGGCCGGGCCAGGCGGTCATCAAGCGCGGTGCCGCAGGCTGTGCCGCGGTGATGGACGGAGTGGAATACGCGCAGGATCAGTCCGCGTCAACGCCATCGACACAGTGGGGGCCGGCGACGCTTTTGTGGCAGGCTACATCTCGGACCTGCTGGCCGTGCCCCGGTCGTATAGGGAGATATCCCATCTACAGGAAGTCCGGCGTCAGGGCGCCGCGTGCCGGCCGACCCAGTCCACCAAGGGCCGCAGCCGGTCCCACAGCGCCGCGATTTCCTGCGCCGCAGCCGGTGAATCCAGCCACTCCGGCTGGCCCAGCTCGATGCCGGCGGACAGCGACTTGTGCTTCAGCAGCTCCGCCCGGGGATGGTCCTTGTCGAAACCGCGCGGCACTGTCTTGAGCTTTTCGCCCTCCACCGCAAAGCCCGCGGCAGCCACGGTCTCCACGATGTGCCGCAGCGATTCGCCGGTCCCGGACGCGTCCACGGAGTTCCGGAAGCGGGCCAGCTGGGCCGGCGTACTGGTGTGGCAGCCGCCGCCCACCAGCAGCCCCTCGGCGCTCACCTGGACGTAATATCCCACGCCTTCCTGCGACGACGCGAATGCTCCCTGGGCAGTCTTATAGGGCGATTTGTCCTGGGAGAACCTGATATCCCGGTTGGGCCGGAAGATCTTGCCCGGCCCGAACCTCGGCTCCAGTTCGGCCAGCAGCTCGGTGACCGGTTCCCGCACCAGGGTGTTGTAGCTGTCCTTGTGCCCCAGCCACCACTCCCGGTTGTTGTTGTGCTCAAGTTCGGCATAGAACGCGAATGCCCCTGCAGGGATGCCCTGGAATGTACTCATGCAGTGATCCTAGGTACCACCGGGCAGCCCCGGCCAGAGCAGCAGGCACCTATGTGGAAACAGGAGCTTTGTGGAAACACGTCCGCCCCGCCACGGAAACCGTGACGGGGCGGACGTTGCACCACAGGGCAGAAAGGCTATCCGATCTTGTTGGCGGCCTCGGCGCCGGAGTCAGTGGAGCCCGCACCCAGGTTGGCGCGCAGCTTGGCGCCGAGTTCGGCATCCACGTTGGTCCAGTACTGGATGGCGCGTTCCTTGATCTCGGCGTTCTTCACGCCGCCCACCGCACCGGTGATGGTGTCCAGCAGACGGGCCTTGGCGCCGTCGTCGAACACCTCGCGGTACAGCGTGCCGGCCTGGCCGAAGTCGCCGTCCTCGGCGTGCAGGGAGTGCGCGGAGAGCGTGAGCTCGCCGTCGTTCTCCCAGCCGCCGGCCGGCGAAGCCGGCTCAACTGCCGCGGGGCCGTTGAAGGAGTTGGGGGCGTAAACCGGTACGGACGGGGCGTTGAAGTGGTAACGACCGGCGCCGTCCTGGCTGTAGTTGTTGACCTGGTTCTTCGGCTGGTTCACCGGGATCTGCGCGTGGTTGGTGCCCACGCGGTAGCGGTGTGCGTCGGCGTAGGAGAAGATGCGGGCCTGCAGCATCTTGTCCGGGGAAGCGGCAATGCCCGGCACGAAGTTCGACGGCGCGAAGGTGGCCTGCTCGATCTGCGCGAAGTAGTTCTCCGGGTTCTTGTTCAGCTCCATGGTGCCCACGTGGATCAGCGGGTAGTCCGAGTGCGGCCACACCTTGGTGAGGTCGAACGGGTTGAAGCGGTAGCCCTTGGCGTCTTCGTACGGCATGACCTGGACGTGCAGTTCCCAGGACGGGAAGTTGCCCTCGGCGATGTTGTCCTGCAGGTCGCGGATGTAGAAGTCCGCGTCTGAGCCGGCCAGCTCTTCGGCCTGGTCGCCGGAGATGGTCTTGACGCCCTGGTTGGACTTGAAGTGGTACTTGACCCAGAAGCGCTCGCCCGCGGCGTTGATCCACTGGTAGGTGTGCGAGCCGTAGCCCTGCATTTCACGCCAGGATGCCGGCAGGCCACGGTCGCCCATGAGCCAGGTGACCTGGTGTGCGGACTCGGGGGACAGGGTCCAGAAGTCCCACTGCATGTCGGCGTCGCGCAGGTGGGTGCCCGGGAGGCGCTTCTGGGAGTGGATGAAGTCCGGGAACTTGATGCCGTCGCGGATGAAGAAGACGGGGGTGTTGTTGCCCACGAGGTCGTAGTTGCCCTCGGAGGTGTAGAACTTGACGGCGAAGCCGCGGGGGTCGCGCCAGGTGTCCGGGGAGCCGTTCTCGCCGGCGACGGAGGAGAAACGGATCAGCATCTCGGTCTCAACGCCCGGCTGCAGGAACGCGGCCTTGGTGTACTTGGAGATGTCCGAGGTGGCCTTGAACGTACCGAACGCGCCGCCGCCCTTGGCGTGCACTACGCGCTCCGGCACGCGCTCGCGGTTGAACTGGGCGAGCTTTTCGATCAGGTAGTGGTCCGTGAGGATGATGGCGCCGTCGGCGCCGACGGACTGTGCGTGTGCGTCAGAGGTGACGGGCGCGCCGGACTGGGTTGTAGAGATGTTCGCAGTCATTTTTCTCCTATTTCTCGATTACTTGTGAGGGACGTTCAGACGGAAGTTTTTGGGACGCTTGGCAGTCCTGGCAGATGCCCTGGTACATCACATCGGCGATCTGGATGGTCATCGGCTTGGAGTTCGCATCCCAGTGCGGCGTGAGGCAGGGCGCGTGCCCGACGGCGCATTCGACGTCCTCCACGCGGCCGCAGCTGATGCAGATGGCGTGGTGGTGGTTGTCACCGACGCGGGTCTCGTACAGGGCGGGGGAATGCGGCGGCTCGAAGCGGCGCAGCATGTGCAGATCGGTCAGGTCTCCGAGGACTACGTACACCGATTGCGCGGTCAGCTCCGGAAGTTCGGTGCGCGCGGCGGCGAGGATGCTCTCCGCAGGGGAGTGCGGGTGATGTTCGACGGCGGTCAGCACGGCGAGTCGCTGTTTGGTCACCCGGCGGCCGTGGGCACGCAGGGCGGCAGCCCATGCATCGTGGCCGCCAAAGTGTTCCGTCATGCTTCTATTGAAGCACTTATTATGAGTCGATCACAATAAGGCTTGGCTTACCTTCGGCAGATCCAGGAATTCCTGCATGGGGTTGCGGGATTCTCCTGCCGAGCGGCCCATGGCATGGACTTCCAGGCCGCCTGGTCCTGGCTCCGGCACCACACAGCTCAGCCCGGTCACGCCGGGGCGGGCTGTCAGGCCCTGGACGGCGGCGGCCAGCGCCAGCATGTGACCGGGTGTCAGGCCGTCGCCCGGCGCCGGCGGCAGCACCGGCGCGAGCACCGTGTGGTGCGCACCGGCCTTGAATTTCGGGGCCCTGGCAGTGAGTTCCGGGAGGGTGTCGTCCACCGGCGGGGCCGGCTTTGCCGGGCGCTCCACAGCCAGCCGGTGCAGGGAAGCGCGGAGGCCGCCGTCGTACTCTTTGAGCACTTCCGCGCCGGCCGGCACCCGGCGCTGAACCGGAAGGCGCAGCTGTTCGCCGGGCGTGACCGGCTCGGCGTCCCAGCGCCCGAACACATGGAACGCGGGGGTGGAGGACTCAGCCTCCGGCTCGCCGATGGCCGCCCCGATGGGGTGCCACTGGTGCGCAAACACCACCGTGCAGCGGCTGGCGCCCAGAACCTCGGCGAGGGCCTGCCGGGCTATGTTGTGGCAGCGCAGCCAGTCGGCGGCGGAGCGGAGATCGAAGGCCATGGCCGGATTCGTGAGCCGGATCAGGAGATGGCCGGCGTTCAGGGCCGTCCTGGGCCGGGCAACCTCCCAGAAAGCAGAGGCAAATAGCAGCCGCCTGGACACATTCATAAGCCAACTCCTTTCCCCCGCCTGAGGATACCAAGCGCATGGCCCGACGGGCCTACACTGACCATATGGGCTCCGCCTCGGGTAGCTATGAACCGGTGACACGTTGTTTCGCGTTGACGTGAAAGGCCTGTCGGTGGCCTACGAACGGGTCGGTGAGGGGCCGGTGCTGGTGCTGCTGCATGGCTTCTCCCACGATTCACGCGTGTGGAGGCCTCAGATCGAGACCCTGCAGGGGCAGTTCACAGTTTTCGCCTGGGATGCTCCCGGTGCAGGCCGCTCCTCCGATCCTCCAGACCCCTTCGGGCTGGCGGACTGGGCGGATTGCCTTGCGGCGTGCCTCCGTTCTGCCGGGCTTGAGCGGGCACACATTCTTGGCCTGTCCTGGGGAGGGATTTTGGCGCAGGAGTTCTACAGGCGTCACTCCGCGTTCGTGGAGTCGCTGATCCTGGCCGGCACCTACGCCGGATGGAATGGCTCACTTCCCCATCCCCTTCCCCGAGAGCGACTGGCCGCCTGCCTTCGGGATGCCACGTTGCCGCCGGAGGACTTTGTAGCGAAGTATCTTCCATCCATGTTCAGCCGTTCCCCGAATCCGCAAGGCTTCGAGGAATTGGCGGGCATCATGCGCGGTTTCCACCCCTCCGGCTTCCGGCTGATGGCCAAGGCATCCGCTGTGGACACCCGGAACATCCTGCCGACAATATCCGTTCCCACGCTGCTGCTGTGGGGTGAGTCAGACGAACGATCGCCGATCGCTGTTGCCCACGCGTTGCTCAAGGAAATTGCCGGCTCACGGCTTGCGCTCATCCCCAAGGCAGGGCACGTGAGCAATCTGGAAAACCCGGAGGCATTCGGCAAGGAGATTCGAAACTTCTGCCTCAGGACCCCGCGTTCGTCGCTGTCCAGCTGACGACGGGTCCCTCGGCTTCCCCGACCGGGGCGACGCGGTCCAGTGAAGATGGATGCCCTATTAGGGTTGCAGGGTGGGGAAACTGCTGGCCGATATCACACCGCTCCGGGAGAGCCCGGCCTTCCGCCGGCTCTGGCTGGGTTCCGCCGTCTCGGCCGTGGGGAGCCAGCTCACGCTGGTGGCCGTGAGCCTGGAGGTGTACAGGCTCACGCAGGACAGTTTCTATGTGGGACTGCTGGGTGTGTTTGCGCTGGTGCCGCTGGTGTTCGGCGGCCTGCTGGGCGGCTCCATCGCCGACTCCCACAACCGCCGCACGGTGGCGCTCCTGGCAACGTCCGTCCTGTGGCTGACCACCGGCCTGATCGCGCTGCAGTCCTGGCTGCAGCTGGGAAACGTCTGGATTCTCTACCTCCTGGTGGCGCTGCAAAGCGGCGCCCAGGCCATCAACCAGCCGGCGCGCAGCGCCATCATCCCCACGCTTATCCGCAAGGAACTGCTTCCCGCGGCCAACGCGCTCAGCATGATGTCGTTCGGGTTGGCCTTGACGGTGGGACCCCTGCTGGCGGGGGTGCTGGTGGCGTGGGTGGGCTTCGGCTGGACCTACACCATCGACTTCATCAGCTTCGCGTTTGTGCTCTGGGCAGTCTTCAGGCTCCCATCCATGCCTCCCTCAGGAAGTGCCGGGCGGGCCGGGATCCGGTCTGTCATCGAAGGGTTCCGGTTCCTGGGCACCCGGCCCAACCTGCGGATGACCTTCATCATCGACCTCGTGGCCATGATCCTGGCCCAGCCGCGCGCGCTGATGCCGGCAATCGGTGCGCTGATGATCGGCGGCGGCGAAACCACGGTGGGCATCCTGCTGGCCTCCAGCGCGGTGGGCGCGTTCCTGGCCGGCCTGTTTTCGGGGCCACTCGGCCAGGTCCGGTGGCAGGGGAGTGCCGTGGTGTGGTCGGTGATGGGCTGGGGCGCCTCGATTGCGGGCTTCGGTGTGGTGGTTCTCCTGGCAGGACGGACGGACGACGGCGGGGCCACAGTTTGGCTGGTCCCGGCGGCTTTGTGCTGTGCCCTGGCCGGAATCGCCGACTCCATCAGTGCCGTCTTCCGCAACACCATCCTGCAGGCCGCTGCGCCGGACCACCTGCGCGGACGGCTCCAAGGGGTCTTCATTGTGGTGGTGGCCGGTGGGCCGCGCGTGGGTGACCTGCTGGCAGGCGGCGGGACTAAGATTCTCAGTGAGGGCTGGGTCCTGCTTCTGGGCGGGGTTTTGTGCATCGCGGTGGCTTGGCTGGCGGCACAGCTGCAGCCGGGCTTCCGGCAGTACGATGCCCGCGACCCGGTGCCATAGGGCCATGCCTTGTTGGGGCAACTTGTCGGGGCAACTTTGTCAGGGCGACGTGGAGGAGTGGACGTGCACAAGCATTACAACGGCCTGAAAACTGCGGCGCTCTTCGGCGTCCTGTGGGCGGTGCTCCTGGGCCTGGGCGGACTGATCGGGATCAATACCCGGAGCTCAGCGCCCATCTGGATCATGGCCCTGATCGGCGTGGCCACCACCGCGTACGGCTACTGGAACAGCGACAAGATCGCCATCCGTTCCATGCAGGCCTACGCCGTCACGGAGGCCCAGGCGCCACAGCTCTACCAGATTGTCCGGGAGCTCTCCGTCCGGGCCAACCAGCCGATGCCCCGCATCTACCTCTCACCCACCATGAACCCGAACGCGTTCGCCACCGGCCGGAATCCCAAAAACGCCGCCGTGTGCTGCACCGAAGGGATCCTGCAGCTGCTGGATGCCCGCGAGCTGCGCGGGGTCCTGGGGCACGAGCTGATGCACGTGTACAACCGGGACATCCTCACGTCCTCGGTGGCAGCCGCGGTGGCCGGCGTCATCACGTCCGTGGGCCAGATGCTGCTGTTCTTCGGCGGCGACCGGCGCAACTCCAACCCGCTGGCCATGCTGGCGATGGCGCTTTTGGCGCCGTTTGCCGCGTCCCTGATCCAGCTGGCCATCTCCCGGACCAGGGAGTACGACGCCGACGAGGACGGTTCGGAGCTCACTGGCGATCCGCTGGCGCTCGCCTCAGCCCTGCGCAAGATCGAGCAGGGAGTGCGGATCGCGCCGCTGCCGCAGGAGCAGAAGCTGGTCAACACCTCGCACCTGATGATCGCCAACCCGTTCCGCGGCGGGGCGATGACCAAGCTGTTCGCCACGCACCCGCCCATGAAGGAGCGGATCGCCCGGCTGGAACGGATTGCCGGCCGGCCGCTGAACTAAAGGCTGACTGACCGACCCGGGCGCCGCCGTCGTACTTCCTTATTTGGCGACACCTTTGGCGACACTGAAAATCAACCGTGACACGCAAAAACGCCGCCGCTACCCGCATTCAGGTAGCGGCGGCGTATTTTGCCAGCGATAGAATTTTTGCGCCTCGAAAACGAAGGCCTGGTGGCTAGCTGCGGAAGTTGACGAACTGCAGGTCCGCCTCGTCGAAGTCCTTCAGCAGCGCCATGACAGACTGCAGGTCGTCGCGGGACTTGGACGAGACGCGGAGTTCGTCGCCCTGGATCTGGGACTTGACGCCTTTGGGACCCTCGTCGCGGATCAGCTTGTTGATCTTCTTGGCCAGATCCTGCTCGATGCCTTCCTTGATGGAGGCTTCCAGGCGGAATTCCTTGCCGGATGCATACGGCTCGCCGGTGTCCAGGGACTTCAGGGAGATGCCGCGGCGGATCAGCTTGGACTGGAGGACGTCCAGCACGGCCAGGACGCGTTCCTCCGAGTTCGCCTTCATCAGGATCTTCTCGCCGCTGAAGTCGACATCGGCGCCGACGCCCTTGAAGTCGTAGCGCTGGACCAGTTCCTTCTGTGCCTGGTTCAGCGCGTTGGCCACTTCCTGCTTGTCCACTTTGCTTACGACGTCGAACGTTGACTCGCCTGCCATGATTCTCCTTGTGCCGGTGGTTGCCCTGACATTGGCTCTGCAGGGCGTGGATCTCTGCATTCCAGCCTAATACGGATGCCCCGGCCGTGGCTTGTTCCGCATTCACAGTTCCCTCACAGCGGACGCACTGCGGGAACGAAGCCGGACAGCGCAGAGTTGAACGAGTTGGAAGTAGGTCGAAGGGAAAGCCATGCAACACAACGCCGTTCGTTATGTCACCCGATCCACCGCCGCAGCCGCCGGCGCCGTCGCCACCGCCGCGACCTCAGTTGCCGCAGCAGCGATCGCTGCCTCCATCGTGTTCAGCCCGGTGCCGGACGCCTCGTCACGCATGGACGGTGTGCACGCGGACTTGCTGCGGGCCGTCCAGCTGAACCAGATCACCGAGGAACAGGCCGTGAAGTTCGAGGCCAAGCTGGCCGGACGGATTCTCGGCGACGCCTAAGTCCCCGGTTTTTCCGCGGAATTGCAGCACTTTTGGCGGCGTTTTCAGGGGTCTACCGCCTCGATTCGATTCTTCGGCAGAAGTTCTGTAAAGTTGTCTTGCCCGCGGTTACTGGAAGCGGAACGGCCCGGAAACGGACGTTCTGAACACTGCAGCCGGGGGTGATCTTCTTTTTGAAGTTCGGCAGATTACCCGAGCGGCCAAAGGGGGCTGACTGTAAATCAGCTGGCAACGCCTACGGGGGTTCGAATCCCTCATCTGCCACCGCCCCGGATTCTAGGGGAATTTAGACCCGTTCGTATCTCTTCGGAGGTGCGGGCGGGTCTTTTTTACTTCCCGGTGATCACACTTGTGAGCACACCTTGGCTTTTCTTTGACATCGGCAGCAGTGAGGACGCACCTTCCGCGGCGTTGTGGGCGGCGTCTCCCACCATGTGCGCGTACAGGTCGCGGGTGATCTGGCTGTTGCTGTGTCCCATGGTCTTGGACACAATGGCCATGTCCTGCCCCGAGGCCAGCATTAGAGACGCGTGGAGGTGGCGGAGGTCATGGAAGCGCATGTGCGGGAGGCCCAGCTTCTCCACCGTCAGCTCGAAGAGTTTGGACGGGTAGCCCGGGCGGAGCTGGCTGCCGTCCTCGTACGTGAACACGCGGCCCGAGTCCTGATAGGCGTCTCCCCATGCCTCGCGTTCCTGCCCCTGCTGGAACTGCCACGTCAGAAGAGCGGCGACGGCCCGGTCTGACAGTGCGGCCACGCGGTCCTGTCCGGCATCCGTTTTGATTGTGCCCTCCACTACTTCCTTGCCTACCTGTACAAGCTGCACACAGACAACCAGGCGGCGGGCGGCAAGGTCTACGTCCTGCCAGCGGAGGCCGCACAGTTCCCCGCGGCGCATACCGGAGAGGATGGCCACCTCAAACAGTGCGCCCAGCCGGTGCTCAGTGGCGGCGTCCAGGACGACCGCTCCACCTACTACTGGAAGCACGTCTACGAGCGGAACACCGAAGGACTCTACCTACCCAACGGCGCCTTCGCCTTAGCGGCAACCCTCGCCGGACTGCCGATGGACTGGTCCGCCTACAACCCCACCATCCACTCCCGGGAATCCCGCCACAACCCAATCGGGGCCCTCGTGACTAATCCCCGCCGATTCAAGGACACCGCGGCCAGCGTGCCCGAGTTCAGCGCCCTCATGAACGCCCAGGTCCGAGCCACGCTGCCATGCAACGGAGGGACCGAATGGATGGCCGAAGACCATCGTCTCCAGCAACGGGCAGCCGAGCTGTGCCGCCCGTGCGCCCTCCTGGTATTGTGCTGCACCTAGGCCATCACCGCTGGGGAAAGAACCGGCATCTGGGGCCAACATCTGGTCTCTGTTCATCTGGCCCTGGCTTCCTGCCGACGGGTCGAGGGCATGCGCTCGCCGCTGACGCCGCCCTGTTAATAACAAAGCCGAGTCAATGGTCGCGTCGGTTTTAAAGCACTTAGAAAGTATTAGAGCCCGCCACGTCTGCCTACCGCTGACCAACGGACGAATGGAAAGACTACAGTCGATTTTTGTTGATATTGATCTTGGCTCCTTCAGATGAAGAGATATTTCACCATCGGGACCAGGCCCCTGAGAAAGCCCATTTTTGAACCGCGTGGTCAGGCATCCCCCGTTGACGAAGACGTGCTTCTGCCAGTGCGGCGCATGTATCGGTCACAGGCCGCCCTTTTCGTTACGGAGGCTTGCTTGACACCCAAACGCCAACCCACCGGCGGCGCGCACAACGCTGCTGACGCCACATCAGGGAAGCAAGGCGGCCGCCTCAGCAAGAGACCGACGCAACCACAGGGCGTAGTTGGTGGAGATGTGCTGAGCATCCTTATGGGTTGCATATCCCGCGACAACCGCGGGACAGACATCCTCCGCGCACAACCACGGAACAACGTCCACGTATTCCGCGCCACCGGCCTCGGCGACGCGCTTCTCCATCTCATTGTGTTCGGTGTCCACCGCGTAACTCCGCTGAGTGTGGCAGCGACGGACGTCGTCGGAATTCGATGTGACGCAGTCCTCGGGATCCTTTTCCGAGTACGCGATGTCCCCGATCACCACCACACGATCACTTATCGCGCTCAATGACTTTATGGTCGAGGCGAGACCCTCCTCCCAGGCGGCCTCCGTGTTTTCTTTGTCAGGGCGCCCATCCTTCTCAAGCCAAGTACCCTGGCGCTGACCCGAGATGAGGACGACGCTCGGGTGAAGTGCCTCGATCTTCGCCAGCGAGTCAGCACGGAATGCCTTGCACTCGGGATAATCACCCTTGCGCTTCGCGTTGTAGACCGAAAAGTCGGCTGGCGGACACGAGAACATCGAAAAGACTTCGAAGCGCCGCCCAAGTTCAGTGGCTGTCACGCCGAGCGGACTTTCCCACATCTGAGCGTGCGAGTCGCCATAAACCACCACTGTCTCGCCGCCGCTGGCGTCACCATAACTGCATGTGACTTTACCTGTTGGGGCATCTAGGCCCCTTATACAGGCATGTTGGTTGAAGAGGAATCTCCCAACAGGCGGCTCCGGCGGCCACCCTGCGACGTTTACGCTGTCAGCCACGGCCTTTGCCACTTCGTCAGCCGTCGGTAGGTCACTGCCAGGGGCAACTGCAAAATCGCCTACTTTGTCTGTGGGGGAAGGCTTGGGCAGGATCGACACCAGATTGCTCGTGAGGCCAAGTGATAGCGCCACCAGTGCGGCGCCGAAAGCCACGCTGACTGACGGCCGGCGGGCCTTGAGCCAGTTGGAGTTCCGTACGGGCAATTCCACATACTTGAAGGTAACGACAGACAAGGCCAGCGCCACACCGACAAAGGCAAGCTTGGTGGTCATCGCCAGTTCGGTCCCGAGCGATGCCGCGGGGAGGATCAGCACGGGCCAGTGCCACAGGTACAGGGAATAAGAGAGCTTGCCAAGCCATTGCAGAGGTCGACACTGCAGGAGCACTTCGGCTCCTCGCTTCGGTGTGATTGTCCCGCCGATTATCACAAGAACCGTTCCGCCAACCGGAAGAATAGCAGCGGACCCTGGGTACCTGGTGTACTCGTCCAGCGTGAGCGCTGCTGCCGCAATCGCGATGAGTCCGGACACACTCGTAACGGCAGCAAGAAAAACCGGCAGCCGCATGATCGTCGGTGTGAGCACGGCAAGAATTGCGCCAGCCGCAAGTTCCCAGGTCCTCGTCAAGGGAGAGAAGTAGGCCGCACTCGCGTTCTCCGTCGTCGCGTACACCGACCACATAAGGGAGACTGCAATCGTGACAGCGAGGAGAACCGTCAGTCGCGTGCGTAGCGGAACTCTCCATCCGATCGCAGCGACCGCCATCATTAAGGCTGGCCATAACAGGTAGAACTGCTCTTCGATGGCCAGGGACCAATAGTGCTGTAACGGGGATGGAGAAAGGTCGCTGGCCCAGTAGTCCGTCCCTTGTGAGGTTTCGCGAAAATTGCTGGCGAAAAGCGCGGCCCATTGCCCGTCTTCGGCGGTTCGAGCAGCACTCGTACCGCCGATCAAAGCGAAGGATGAGACTACTGTGACGGCGAGGACAAGAGTCGCGGCAGGCAGGATTCGCCGAGCCCGTCGTGCATAGAACCACAAGAGGGAGATCCGCCTACCCCGTTCAGCTTCTTTGAGCAGGAGGCCGGTGATGAGGAAGCCGGAGACCACGAAGAAGACGTCGACACCGACGTAGCCTCCTTGCAGCGCCGGCACGCCTACATGGTCCAGCACGACCAGTAGAACTGCGATCGCGCGAAGACCCTCTATGTCCGGACGGAACGTGCGTGGAACGGATGAAGAGCGATCGGCTCCCTTCGTGGCACGCTTACTCGTTAGCAGACGGCGTCGGGGTTTACGCGCGTCAAGGTGGTTTCCATTGAGCAATCCACTGGCCAGATGCATCATGTCGCCCCTTTGGCCCGACGTCTCTTACCGGCTCGTGCGGCCGACAGTAGCGCTCTTTGCGGCCAGAATCAATGCATTTCCCCGAAGATAGGCGTGCGGTCGTGAAGTGGGCAAAAATTCTTGACCTCGCCCGGCAATTTTCTCAGAAATCGGGCGCCTCCAGCTTGATGCTGACCCGACTTGCTCGCCTCGATCGGCGTCGAAAGTCCGCTTCAATCCGCGCTGCTGCGGGCGTAAATACCAGTACGCTCACCCGCCCCGTGGACCGGACCCACTGAGTCCCGGTCCCTTATCGTCTGACCTATGGAAATCGTGAGCAAGTCATAAACAGTGTTCGTCGCTTGGCATCGGGAGCAACTCTTATCTCAGCCCTCGCAGCCGTCGGAGTAACCGGGTCGTCGGCGCCACCCGGAGACGCGGTTGCCAAGGGTCAGGAAGCGCAAACGCAGATCTGCGGCGGCAGCATTCAGGGGAACAGCGTTCTTACCGCGGCTCTCGCGGGCGCTGTGCAAGGGAGCAACCTCAGCCCATTGGCTCCTAAGTGCAGCTGCGGCAACAAATGTCCCTTAGGGAATCCGCCAGCAAGCTGCGGACCTGGAGAGAAACGCTGCAAGGAAACCGCGTCCTGCAACTTCAATATCTCGTGCGACGGAATCGTCGTTGCGTGCTCAGCGAAGGTGCGAGTCGAGTACCTGAGCGAACGGCGGAAACCGCTGAGTCTGATACCTCGACCGGCCCGTCGTGGCTCCGCTACGACATTGGCATAGAGCCGACCCTGTCGCCAGAGTCAATTGCCATCATCGATGGGGTTATCTCCTACCTGTGCAGCGTCGTGGAGCAAGGAGCACCCAGAGCGGAATGGCGGGTCGGCTACAACCGGATCAAGTCCTACATCTGGCAGAACCACCCAGTGCTCGTGCACGACAACCAGGAGGTTCCACTGGCTGACCTGGTTCCAGGCCTTGCCCGAGGACAAGCCAGCGGGCGGCTCCCCTCAGATGATGACAAGCTGGCTCGCATGGCCGCCGCCGCCATCAAGCAGCTGAACGGTAATGACGAGGAAACAGTCGTTGAGGACGAACCGCTTATCGAGGTCGAGGACCTAGGCGAAGACGCACTCTGCGGGCGGGAGCTTGAGGTGTCTTTGCGGGAGGACATCGCCAACGAGTACTCCCGGGAGGTGGACCGGCTGGTCAAAACCCTCGCGAAGGAGGACGGGATCACCGGCGTCGTCCGCGAAGACCGCGAAGTACTCCTCGTTGCCACACCCAGCTGGGACACTGCGCAGCTTCAAGAATGGCTCACCCGATATATCGAAACCAATATCCGTAACTAGCGGCACTCTTTGGCGCGGGTGCAGGGGAGTTGACCACTCGAGGGGGAGCCTTGGCGGGCCGGCGGGAAACAGGGGAGAAACCGTCGTCGACATCAGCCTTGGCCCCGGCGTAGGCTGGCAACATCGGCGCACGTGCCCCCGATGCCCTGTGTCGATACATCAATCGATGAAGGAGAACCAATGAGCGTTGTACGTGAATTTATGACCACGGATGCACAGTGTATTAAGGAGCATCAGTCCCTCGCAGATGCCGCCCGGATGATGATGGATCTGGACTGCGGATCGCTGCCGATCTGCGGCGATGACGGCAAGTTGAAGGGCATGATCACCGACCGCGACATCGTGCTCAAGTGCGTTGCTGCCGGCCGTGATCCACGCGAGATGCTGGCCCGCGACCTCGCCACAGGCAGCCCTCACTGGGTTGACGCCGATGCCAATGTTGATGCCGCCATCGACATCATGGAAAGGCACCAAATCCGGCGGCTCCCGGTCATCGCCGACCATAAGTTGGTCGGCATCATCAGCCAGGGCGACATCGCGCGCAACTACACCGAGGAGCGCGTGGGCGAACTGGTGGAGCACATTTCGGAACGCCACCCGATGTCTGCATAGTCAGACAATTCCCGCATGGCCTTGTTCGCGGCTCCTTGCCTTAAGGTTCGGAACCGCGAACAAGCTACGGAAATGCTGGACCGCGAAACCCGGCCGGACCAGAGCCTAGTTCAGGGCGATCAGGAGCATCTGGTTGGTCCCCGGGATGCAGGTCTGCAAGATGGCCCGGGGGAATCCGCCGAATACCGCGATGACATCGTTGGTGGTTCCCGGGTTGGGGACCTGGCCTCGGGCCGTCGCCGTGTATGTCCCGTAGCCCGGAATGCTGACGGTTTCGCCCACGCCGATGCCGGAGAAACGCGCCCACCCGCCGCAGAAATCGTGCTCCGTGATGAAAAGCGAGTAGCCGTCGTTTGGCGTGTAGTGGATGGGCCCGATGCAGGCGTCCAGCATGGCCTGTCCGCCTGCGCCCGCGACGTAGATGGTGCGGACAGCGGGCGCGGCCTGGACCGGCGCCGGGGCGGGGACGTAGGCCGGAGCAACAGCAACAGCCGGCGCCGGTGCCGGGGCGGAAACCTCGACGGCGGGTCCCGTCAGCTTCAGCGTCTGACCCGGGACGATGATGCTGTAAAAGCCGAGCCCGTTGGCGGCCAGCATCGCGTTCGTGTCAACGCCGTACCTGGCGGCGATCCCACCCACCGTATCGCCGGGGACAACTGTGTAGAGGTTGGGGTCGCCCGCGGGTGCCGGAGCAGGTTCGGCGGCTGGTGGTGGGGGAGCCTCGGCCGGCGCCGCAGGCACCGCAGCTTCTGCGACCTCCGGTTGAGCGGTGCCAGCTCCCGCGCTGCCAAACTCGACGCCCCCAACATAGGGCGCATCCAGGGGAACCGCGGCCAAAGGCCGGGTCACGCGCACAACTGGCGACGCCGCCGTCGTGATGGCCTCCGGTGGCGCGGACAACTCTGCTGTGGGGACGGGGCCGGCCAACGCGCCGACGCCGAAAGCGGAAATCACGGCGGCGGTGGCCATGCCGGCCCACAGCTTGTTGCTGATCGGCCTGCGCCCCGGTGCCAGGAGATCGGCCCGCGGGACGTCGGTTTCGAAATTTCGGCGGGGTAGTTCGGAAGCAGGTGCGGTCAACTGGAACATGGGTGGCCCATCGCAGGTCGGTCCGGCAACAGGGCGGCAGTGGTGCCGCGAGTTCCAGTGCAGGACGGATCGAGGAGTGATGCGCTGCGCGGTGCCGGTCTATGACGGAACCGCGCACGGAAAGCGCGCATGATGGGAGCGCCCGCATACCCAGAAGATACGGATGCCCCGCTATGAAGCGGCATCATCCACCCCAGCTCGGAGGATGCGCCGGCAACTTTGTTTGGCCCTAGGAATTTCGAGTCTAGGAAGCTGCGCCAGGCACTGCACGAGTAGGCGTTACCTGAATTTTTCCGCCGAATACTTGGCCCCGCGGCGGCGACTACTCGGTCTCCAGCCGTCTGCCCCGCTGGACATTTCTACCGGGACATTCCTACAACGAGGGGCGGTCCTTGAGCTCGGCCACTTCGCGCCGCAGCGCAGCGATCTCCGTGGCCAGGCCGGCGAGCTCTGCCCGCAAGGGTTCCTCCACGGACTCCGCGGCAGCTTCCGTGGACATCAGCGCCGAGGCCACCAGCCGGCCGATCGGCGTCACGGGGTACGTGTCGCCGTAACCCACCGTGGTGATGGTGGTGATGGCCCACCGGAGAGCATCGCCGAACGTCAGGATCTTGGCGTCGGAGGCCGACTGTTCCACGTCCAGCACCGCCAGCGCACCCACAAAGACCAGCAGCGCCGCCGATCCGGCCACATACGTGACCACCCGGCCCCTGAGGGTCTCGCCGATAGTTCGGTGCAGCACTGAAAGAAGCGTGACCCAGCCGGAGCAGGCGCAGCGGGCGGAAGAACGGAAGGGCCACGATCAGGAGTTCGTGCAGGTTCCAGATAAACCAGCGGCGGCGGTCCGTGGCCAGCCACAGGTTCGCGGCGTAGTCGAGGGCGAAAGTACCCCACGTCAGCCACAGCACCGTCTCAAGCCATTCCGCGCCGCTGCCCTCGACGCGGCCAATCACCTGCCACGCGTACGCCGCCAGGAAAACCAGTGCCGTCCCCATCAGGGGCCACTCGGCGAGGTCCCGGTAGCGTTGTTGCGTCATGCGCCACATCCTACGTGGCGGGCCGGACCTACGGACTTGCCAGCAAGTTACTGATGGGTAACATTGGAGGATGCACCTGCTTCTGCGAACCCTCCTGATGCTGTTCACGTCCGCCCGCCGCTCCGCACTGACCATATGGGACGCGTCGTCCCTGCCGCTGCGTGTCCTGCCCACCGACATCGACATCGCCATGCACGTCAACAACGGCATGTACTTTTCCCTCATGGACCTGGGCCGGTTCGACCTCATGGTCCGCAGCGGCGTGTGGAAGACGATGCGCCGGCGTGGCTGGAGCCCGGTGGCGGCGGGGGAGACCATCGCCTTCCGGAAGTCGCTGCAGCTGTGGCAGCAGTACACCATCGAAACAAAGATCATCGGCCTGGATGCCAAGGCTATCTACTTTGAGCAGCGCATGGTGTCCGACGGCGAGATTTACGCGCGTGCCTACATCGCCACCCGCCTGGTCAACAAGGGCAGGCCGGTCAGCCAGGAGGAGATCCTGCGCGCGTTCGGCCAGCCCCCGGCGGACCTGGTGCTGCCCGAATGGATCCACGAATGGCGTGAGACCAACGCCCTGCCCGGCAGCCGGACGCCGGCTCCCCACGTATGGGACAGCCTTACCCGGCAACCCAAGGCCTGAGCGCCGGTCACCCGGAAGCTACGTGCCGACGTCGCGCCTGTTCACCGCGAACGCGGCCACGGCCACCAGCGCCGCCGAAATTCCCCAGAGCCACCCTGCCGCGGCCCAGTCCGCGCCGTTGGCCACCGGGGAATTCCCGTAAGCCCAGTGGTAGGGGCTCAGGTCCAGCAGCCACTCGACGTCCGCGCTCTGCCGGCCGACGGCGTTGAAGACGTAACCGAAAACGCCGACGGCGGCGCCCGCGGCCAGTCCGTACGTCCGCCTGCCGGACACGGCCCCGGCGCAGAGCGCGGCCGTTCCGCTCAGCAGTGCCAGCCCGGCGAACAGCACCGCTGCGCCGAAGAGGTTCTCGGGCCGGATATTCAGCTGGGCCGAATCATTGAGCAGCCGGACCAGCACAAAAACGAAGGCCGCGAGCAGCACTACCCGCAGGAACAGGGACAGCGCTCGTTCCAGCACCACCTGGACGCGGGTCACCCCGTGCGCGAGGGTCAGTTCCAGCTGGCCGGATTCCTCGTCCCCGCCCACCGCGGCGGCGCCCCACCCCACCGATGCGATGGTCATCAGCAGGAAGCCGATCAGCCCGAACAGCGTGGCCTGGCTGTACCCGGGACCGGTGGCGATCTGGTCGTAGTTCAGCGCCTTGGTCATCTCGGCCGGGAGGGCGTCGATCATGTCCTGCATCTGCGCGCTCCCGCCGATGGACGGGTACAGCGGCAGATAGAGGAACGTGGCGGCGGCCAGGCCGGCGGCCCACGCCGCCGTGGAGCGCCAGGAATCAAAGAAGGCTCGGCGGAACAGCGGCAGGGTGGTGCTCATCGCTCGGCCTCCGCCGTGCCGGACAATGCCGGGTCCGTGGCTGCAGGAGTTGAGTACATCTTGAGCACCGACTCCTCAAGATCCGGTTCCTCCAGCACCAGGTCGGTCAGCTCCAGGGTGCCCAGGGCCCTGACCAGCGGCTGGATGGCCCCCTCCACGGTGGCCGAAAGGGTGATGCTGCCGCCGGACTCCAGCACCTCAACGTGCCCGACGCCGGGTACCCCACCCAGCAGCGCGCCGGCGTCGTGCGCTGTTATTCCGTTCGCGGTGAACCGGACCTGGCGCACCGCACCTTCCCGAAGCCCGCTCACGGACTCGACGGCGATGATCCGTCCGTCCCGGAGGATCGCCACGGTGTCAGCGGTCTGCTGGACCTCGCTGAGGACGTGGGAGCTGAGGAAGATCGTCTGGCCTTTGTGCTGCGCCTCCCGCATCATGGCGTGGAACTCCTGCTGCACCAGGGGGTCCAGGCCGCTGGTGGGCTCATCGAGGACCAGGAGTTCGGGATCGTGCATAAACGCCTGGACCAGGCCCAGTTTCTGCTTGTTGCCCTTGGACAGCTTGCGGGTGTGGCTGTCCAGGTCCAGGCCCAGCCGTTCGGCCAGCGCATCGATCCTGCCCGGGGCCACCGGACCGCTGATGGCCTGGTAGTGGGCCAGGAGTTTCCGGCCCGTGACCCGGCCCTCGAGGAACAGCTCGCCCGGAAGGTAGCCGATCCGCCGGCGGAGCTCCGGACCGCCCGCCCGGGGGTCCTTGCCCAGGACGCGGACCTCCCCGGACGTGGGGCGGATGATGTCCAGCAGGCAGCGCATGGTGGTGGTCTTGCCGGCGCCGTTCGGGCCGATCACACCGAACACGGAGCCTGCCTCGACGCTGAAATCCACCCCGTGGAGCACCTCGCGCCGGCCGAATTTTTTGGTGAGGGACCGGGCGGAGATAGCCTGGGCCATAAACCCTCCTGTGTGCGGCAGTCAGCGGCTGATGACCCCAAGGGTAGGCCTCACAATGCCCGGTGTACACGGCCCCGCACCGGATATTCCCGATGACGCGGGGAGCGAACAGGGCGCACCCGGCCGGGACATCGGCCTGCGCCTCGCGTACCGTTGAAGGCATGGCTACCGTAGATATCACAGGTGAACAGTTCGCATCGACCATCGAAGGCAACGACATTGTCCTGGTGGACTTCTGGGCTGAATGGTGCGGTCCCTGCAAGCAGTTCGGGCCAACGTACAGCGCCATGTCGGAGAAGCATTCCGACGTACTGTTCACGAAGGTGGACACCGAAGCCCAGCAGCAGCTCGCCGCGGAGGCCGGCATCACGTCCATCCCCACCCTGATGGCGTTCCGCGAAAAAGTACTCGTCTTCTCCCAGCCGGGTGCCCTGAACGCCCAGCAGCTGGAGCAGGTTGTTGACGCGGTCAAGGCCCTGGACATGGACGAGGTTCACGCCCATGTGGCGCGCTCCCAGGCAGAAGCGGCAGCGGCCGCGGAAAGCAACCCGGCCGTCAGCAAGAGCTCGGGTCCGCAGGACGGTTCGCAGATCCCCGACCTGTAATCCTTTCTTAAAACAACGCGGGGTCACATTTCGCCCAATAACTTCGGTTCTTTGGGCGAAATGTGACCCCGCGTTGTGGTTTGCGGAGGGTTACAGACGGTCCATCTGCACGGGTTCGGCCAGCAGCGCGCTGAGGGATTCGTTCAGGTCCTGGACGGCGGTGCCCTTGGAGTGCTTCGCCAGCAGTTCCTCGGATTCCCACTGTTCGGTGAGGACCAGCTTCTCTTCGGTGGCTTCGGTCAGCTCGTAGCGGATGCAGCCAGCTTCGTTGACCACCTCGTCGATGGCGATTTCCAGGGCGAGCTTCACACGGAAGAACTCGCCGTCGTTGGGGATGAACGTTGCCTGCAGGTCGATGGGTGCACTCATGGATTTCACAATACCGGGACTCGGCATACACGCCCGCCCTGTTTACGCGCGGACACCCTCCTGTTGCGCTTCTCTTGCCCGGCTCCTGTTGGTAGCGTGCCACCATGCGCGCTTACACAGCCGGGGACACTGACGTCCCGCTCCTCGAGGAAACCATCGGCCGGAACTTTGAACGGGTGGTGGCCCGGTTCCCCTTCCACGACGCGCTGATCGAGGCCGCGCCGGTCCCGGGCGCTGACGCCCGCCGCTGGAGCTACACGAAAATGAACGACGACGTCGATCGCCTCGCGCGTGCACTGCTCGCCTCGGGGGTGGCCAAGGGGGACCGGGTGGGCATCTGGAGCCCGAACTGCGCCGAGTGGACCCTGCTGCAGTACGCCACGGCTAAAGCCGGTGCCATCCTGGTCAACGTGAACCCGGCCTACCGGAGCCACGAGCTGGAGTTTGTGGTGAAGCAGAACGGCATGCGGATGCTGGTGGCGGCACCGTCGGACCGGAACAGCGATTACGTGGGGATGGCCCGCCAAGCACTCGCCGGCTGCCCCGACCTCCGGGAGCTGGTGTTCCTGCCGGATTACGGCATGGACGGCCTCGACGCCGGTGACCCCCAAAGTGATGCGGAGCTGACGTACGCCGAGCTGCTCAAACGGGCTGACGGCGTCGGCCATTCCGGCCTGAAGGCGCGGATGGCGGAGCTGGCCCCGCACGATCCCATCAACCTGCAGTACACCTCCGGGACCACCGGCTTCCCCAAGGGCGCCACACTGACGCACCACAACATCCTGAACAACGGCTACTCCATCGGTGAGCTGCTGGGCTACACCGAGCACGACCGGGTGGTGATTCCGGTGCCGTTCTACCACTGCTTCGGGATGGTGATCGGCAATCTGGCAGCCCTCAGCCACGGTGCGGCCACCATCATCCCCGGGCGCGGCTTCAGCCCGGCGGCCGCGCTGGAGGCGGTCCAGGACTTCGGCGGGACATCGCTGTACGGCGTGCCCACCATGTTCATCGCGGAGCTGGCGCTGCCGGACTTTTCCTCCTACGACCTGGCCACGCTCCGCACCGGCGTCATGGCGGGATCGGTGTGCCCCATCGATGTAATGAACCGGGTGATCTCGGAGATGCACATGGTGGATGTGGCCATCTGCTACGGCATGACCGAGACCTCCCCGGTGTCCACCATGACCCGGAACGGTGACACGCTGCAGCATCGCACCGAGACCGTGGGCCGCACCATGCCGCGGCTGGAAAGCCAGATCGTGGACCCCGGCACCGGCGAGGTGCTGGAGCGCGGCGAGATCGGCGAGCTGTGCACCCGGGGTTACGCCGTGATGGCCGGGTACTGGGACCAGCCGGACAGGACCGCGGAGGCCATCGACGCCGACCGCTGGATGCACACCGGCGACCTCGCCCGGATGGACGACGAGGGCTACGTGGTGATCGAAGGCCGCATCAAGGACCTGGTGATCCGCGGCGGCGAGAACATCTACCCGCGCGAGATCGAGGAGTTCCTGTACAGCCACCCGTCCATCCAGGACGTGCAGGTGATCGGGGTGCCCGATGCCAAGTACGGCGAGGAACTCATGGCCTGCATCATCGTCAAGCCCGGCGCGGACCCGCTGGACGCGGCCGCCGTCGCCGACTTCTGCCGCGGGAAGCTGGCACACTACAAGATCCCGCGCTACGTGGACGTCCGCGAAAGTTTCCCCATGACCGTTTCCGGGAAGATCCGCAAGGTGGAGATGCGCGAGGAAGCCGTGGCCCGTCTGGGCCTCTGACGCCAACGCGGGGTCACTTTCCGCCCGATAGTTCGACTTCTTTGGGCAAGGAGTGACCCCGCGTCGCTGGGTGTGCGGGTGCCCTGTGGATAACTTCAGACGCTGTTCCTTCCCGGGGCGCACAATTGGTGCCATGGTTACTGCGAAGCCGCTCCCTGAGGATCTCGCCAAGGCTCCCTTCACGGTCTATCAGGCACGAGACCTGGGTGTTGCACCAAAGCGTTTGCACGCGAAGGACCTGGTTGGCGCCGGGCGGCTGATCCGGGCGCACGCCGGCCGGGACGTTTCCCTGATTGATCGGGTGCGAGTGCTTTGCGCTGCCACCCCGGACGCCTGGGTGTCCCACGAGACAGCGGCTATTTTCTTCGATTTGGGCCTTCCTCCCTGGCTGGGCCAGGAGCCGCGCGTCCACCTCAGCAAGCCGCACGGATTGCCCAGGGTTCGGCGGGCCGGCGTCATCGGTCATCGCGTGCACGTGATTCCGGGTGAAGTCGTAGAGATTGATGGGATCAGGGTTAGCGGGCCGCCTCGGACGTGGCTTGACCTGGCACAACAGCTACCGCTGCGATATCTCGTGGCCATGGGAGACCAACTGATCCGCACGCCGCGGCCGGCGTTGGAGTTCCGCAGCGTGCCGTTTGCCTATAAAGAAGGACTGCGCCTGTTGATCCGGCAGCATCCCAACATGCAAGGCGTTGAAAAGGCGCGGCTGGCGCTGGATGAGATGCGGGTTGGGTCGGACTCGTTCCCCGAAACGTTCCTTCGGCTGGCGCTCCTGGACGCGCACTTGCCTGAACCCGAATTGCAGCTCCGTCTTGATCCCGACAATCCGAGGTCGCCCGCAGCCGACCTTGGTTACCGAAAGCACCGGATCGCGGTGCAGTACGACGGCGCGCAACACCGAACGAGGGAACAGCAGTCGCGGGATAACCGCCGCGACGAATTTTTCATCAGCGCCGGCTGGTCCTATTTCAAGCCGAACGCAGACGACCTCGCCGACGGTTTTCGGGAGCTCGTCGCCAGAATCAAACGAGCACACCGCTCCCACTAAATCCCGGGGTCACTTTTGGCCCGATAATCGGGGTTTATCGGGCCAGAAGTGACCCCGCGTTGCATCGGCGGGCGGGGCTTCAGCTGATGTTGCGGTTGATGGCCCGCACACCCACTACAAGCCCGACGGCGGCCGTCACCGATGCGGCGAGGAGGCCCAGGAGCGTGTCGGTCCCGACGCTGCCGGCAAACAGCTCCCGCTCGGCGTTGACCAGGTAGGTCAGCGGGTTGAAGAGGCTGGCGGTCTTCATCCAGTCCGGCCCGGCCTCGATGGGCCGCATAATGCCGGACAGGATCATCAGCGGGAAGAGCAGCGTCTGCTGCACGCCCCAGAAGATCCACTCCTTGTTCTGCGATACCAGGGCCAGCGCGTAGGAGAGGGCGCCGAGCCCGATCCCGAAGATCCCCAGGATGACCAGGCCGAACACCACGTGCAGCGGGTAGAACACAAAGCCGAACGGGATGCAGACCAAGGCGATCAGCAGACCCTGCACCACCAGCGGCGCCCATTCCTTCAGCGCCCGCCCGATCATCAGCGACGAGCGGGAGAGCGGCGTGGCCAGGATCCGCTCATAAGAACCGGTCATCAGCTCGTACTGCAAGTTGGAGCCCGTCATGGACGTGCCGAACAGGGCAATCATGACCACGACGCCGGGCAGGAACCACTGCAGCGTGGACTGGCCGCCGAACGCCGGAGCGCCCACGGCCGCACCGAGCAACGGGCCGAAGAGGCCCAGGAACACGAGCGGCTGGAGCAGCGAAAAGACCAGCGAGAAGGGGTCCCGCAGCGGCAGCAGCATCTCGCGCCAAAAGACGAATCTGGTGTCATGCAGGATCTGGACCAGGCCTGGCTTTTCCAGGACCTCGGTGCTTTGCACAGCCATTAGCGGTTTGCTCCTTCCCGCAGATTGCGGCCGGTCAGCTCCAGGAACACATCGTCCAGGGTGGGCGGTTTCAGCTCCAGGGACTGGGCGGGAGCGCCGGCGTCGTTCATTTCTTGCAGCAGCGCCGGTGCCAGCCGTGCGCCTTCGGTGAGCCGGAGGCGGAAGCGGACCACGCCGTCGTACGAGTTTTCGTTGACCTCACCGCCCGCGGCGGCCCGCCTCAGCAGCCCGCGCACACCCGCGGCGGAATCCGCCGCCACCTCGACGGCAAGCAGGTCACCGGCCAGGTTGGCCTTCAGCCGGGCGGCTGTGTCATCGGCGATGATCTGCCCGTGGTCAATCACAATCACGCGCTCGGACATCAAATCGGCCTCGTCCATGTAGTGCGTGGTCAGGACGATGGTGGTGCCGTGCTCGGCGCGCAACCGCATGATGTGGTCCCACAGGTTGGCCCGGTTCTGCGGGTCCATGCCGGTGGACGGTTCATCCAGGAACAGCAGCCGCGGGGAGTGCATCAGCCCCAGCGCCACGTCCATCCGCCGCCGCTGCCCGCCGGACAGCTTGACCACGGTGCGTTTGGCGAGGTCGGCCAGGTCCATGGACGCCAGGAGCTCCTGTGCCCGGGCAGCGGCATCCGTGGAGTTCATACCGTAGAAGCGGCCCTGCATGATCAGTTCGTCGATGACCCGGAAGCTGTGGCCGCCGCCGTTGCCCTGGCCGATGTAGCCGATCCGGGCGCGTACGCCGGCCGGGTCCGCTGCGACGTCCACCCCCGCGACAGTTGCCGTGCCGGAAGTGGGCCGGAGCAGCGTGGTGAGCATGCGCAGGGTGGTGGATTTGCCCGCGCCGTTCGGGCCTAGGAAAGCCACAAGCTCGCCCGGGGCAACATCGATGTCGACTCCCTTGACGGCTTCTACCGTTTCCTTCTTGACGGTGAATGTCTTGGTCAGTTTGTCGGTGTGGATCATGGGTGACTCCAGAGAATGCGGAATTCCGGGGCTCTGGTGCGGGCTCCATGGCGCCACGCTATACCCATCCGCGGCCCGAGTCCACGGCGGAACCGTCAGTGCCGGCGGTGGTCCTGGATGGTCATCCGCGGCCCGAACGTCGGTTTGCGGAAGCCGCTCAGGCCGATCATCCGGACCACCCGCTGCCGGTGCCCGGTCCACGGCTCAAGCAAGGCCAGCATGCCGGCGTCGTCCGTCCGGCGGCCGGTGAGGGCGGCACCCACATAGGCGGCGAGGTGGTAGTCGCCCACCGCGATGGAGTCCGGGCAGCCGTGCGTACGCTGTACCACTTCGGCCGCGGTCCACACCCCGATGCCGGGGATCACCTGCAGCTTTGCTGCCGCCTCCACTGCTGGCAAGGCGGCCAGCCGTTCAAGCGCGACGGCGGATCGCAGGGCCCGCATAACGGTCGCCGAACGCTGGGGTCCCACGCCGGCCTGGTGCCATTCCCACGAGGGGATGCGCAGCCACTGCTCAGGGGTGGGCTGGAGGCGGAGCCCTTCCGGCGCCGCGCTTCCGGCCGCCGGAGCCGGCGAGCCGAACCGGTACATCAGGTACCGGTAGCCGCGGCGGGCCTCAATAACGGTGACCTTCTGCTCGAGGATAGTGGGCACGAGGCAATCAACCACCCGCCCGGTGGAGGGCAGCCGGACAGCCAGGTTCCGGCGTCGGGCGTCACGGACCATCCGGGGGAGCGTGGCCTGGAAGGCGGGATCGTCAAACGCCGACCAGTCGTCCTCGGCGCCCAGGAGCCGGGGCACGCCGGCGAGTCCGGCGGCGGAACCGGGACCCCAGGCCTGCGCGTCAACAGCGGCGTCAACAGCCCTATCCGCGGCAGCGGTGAGGCGGAGCGTGACCGGGCCGTCCGGCGTCGTAAACGCCGTCCATAACCCGTCCGGCCCGAACGAAAACGACGGATCTCCGGTACCCCGCAGGAGAGTGCCCAGCGTCTGGTGCAGGCTGTACGGGCCGTCCGGATGCCAGCGCAGGGACGCATCCGCGGCGGCGGCAAGCCGGGCGGGGGCGTCAAGGATGGTCATGTATTCATGGTCCCACGGTGGGCTGACAAGGTAGCTTCCGGAGCCCCTTACAGACCGAAGATGCCAGGACTAGACTCCATCGTGGGGCGCGGGGCGTCCGCGCCTTCCCCTCGCATTCATCCGCGCCTTCCCCTCGCATTCAAAGGAGCATGCTGTGGCTGGAGTTGTGCATTTCGAGATTCCCTCCGATGACAAGGAACGCGCCAACACCTTTTACCAAAGCGCGTTTGGCTGGACCCTGACCCCCATGCAGGAGATGGACTACACGATCGCCATCACCACGCCGTCGGACGAACAGACAGGTCTGCCAAGCGCGCCAGGGGCCATCAACGGGGCCCTGTTCCCCCGCACGGACAACCTCAAGAGCCCCATCATCACCATCGATGTGGAGGACGTGGACGCCGCGCTGGCGCAGGTCGAATCCGCTGGAGGTACTGTCGCCCAGGCCAAGGACGCCGTTCCGGGAATGGGCTATTACGCCTATTTCACGGACACCGAAGGCAACACCATGGGCCTCTGGCAGACAGATTCCTCGGCAGGGAGCTGAGCCCCGGGCAGGACCTGCGGCGGCAGGCGGTAACTTTGTACCTATGAAGTACGCGCAGTCCGTCCTGGACCTCATCGGTAACACGCCGCTCATCAAGCTCAACCACGTGACGGAAGGCCTCAAAGCCACAGTCCTGGTCAAGCTGGAATACATCAATCCCGGCGGTTCCATCAAGGACCGCATCGCGGTGAAAATGATCGAAGAGGCCGAACGGACCGGCAAGCTCCTGCCCGGCGGGACCATCGTCGAGCCGACGTCGGGCAACACCGGCGTGGGCCTGGCGCTCGTCGCCCAGCAAAAGGGCTACAAATGCATCTTCGTGGTGCCGGATAAGGTGGGCGAGGACAAGCGCGCCGTGCTTCAGGCATACGGCGCCGAAGTCGTGGTCACGCCCACGTCCGTGGCCCCGGACAGCCCACAGAGCTACTACAGCGTCTCGGACCGACTGGTCACGGAAATTCCGGGCGCCTACAAGCCCGACCAGTTCTCCAACCCGGCCGCCCCCGGCAGCCACTACGAGACCACGGGGCCGGAAATCTGGCAGGACACGGACGGCCGGGTCACGCACTGCGTGATCGGCGCCGGCACCGGCGGCACCATAACGGGCACCGGCCGTTTCCTCAAGGAGATCTCGGCGGACCGTGCGGAGGCCGACGGCGGCCGGGTCAGGATCATCGGGGCGGACCCCGAAGGTTCGGTGTACTCCGGCGGCACCGGGCGCCCGTACTTCGTCGAGGGCGTGGGCGAGGACATGTGGCCGGCCAACTACGACAAATCCGTCCCGGACGATGTCATTGCCGTCTCCGACGCCGATTCCTTCGCCATGACCCGGCGGCTGGCCCGCGAGGAAGGGCTGCTGGTGGGCGGCTCGTCCGGCATGGCGGTGGTGGCTGCGCTGCAGACCGCCCGCGACCTCCCGGAAAGCGCCGTGGTGGTGGTCATCCTCCCGGACTCCGGCCGCGGCTACCTGGCCAAGATCTTTAACGACCAGTGGATGCGTTCCTACGGTTTCCTCTCTGGCGGCGAAGAAGCCTCAGTGGGCGAGGTCATCAAGTCCAAGACCGGCGAGCTGCCGGACCTGGTGCACATCCACCCCAACGAGACCGTCCGCGACGTCATCAACATCATGAACGAGTTCGGTGTCAGCCACATCCCGGTCCTCTCGCAGGAACCGCCGGTGGTGATGGGCGAGGTCCTCGGCGCTGTGGATGAGCGCAGCCTGACCTCCAAGCTGTTCCGCGGCGAAGCCAAGCTGACGGACAAGATCTCCGAGCACATGGGCCCCCGCCTGCCGGTCATCGGCTCGCTGGAAACCATCTCCGCAGCCCGCGAGCTGCTCTCCGACGTGGACACCGTGATGGTGACATTCGTCGGCGCCCCCGTGGGAATCCTCACCCGCCATGACCTCCTCGCCTACCTCAGCAACTAGCTAAAGGAACTCCATGTCTGTTTCTGAAAACCAGGGTTTCAACACGCGCGCCGTCCACGCCGGCCAGGCCTTCGAGCCCCGCACCGGTGCCGTGGTTCCGCCGGTGCACTTCAGCTCCACGTACGCCCAGGACGGCATCGGCGGGCTCCGCGACGGTTACGAATACGGCCGTGGCACCAACCCAACCCGTGACTCCCTGCAGGAGCAGCTCGCGGCGCTCGAAGGCGGAAGCCACGCGTACTCCTTCAGCTCCGGCCTCGCGGCGGAGGACTCCCTGATCCGGGCGCTGACCCGGCCCGGCGACCACATCGTGCTCGGCAACGACGCCTACGGCGGCACGTACCGGCTCATCAACCGCGTGCTCGGCGACTGGGGGATCGGCAACACCCCCGTGGACATGGCGGACCTGGACGCGGTCCGCAAAGCCGTGGCCGCGAACAAGACCCGCTTCGTCTGGGTGGAAACCCCCTCCAACCCGCTGATGAAGATCACCGACATCGAGGCGCTCGCCGCAATAGCGCACGACGCCGGGGCCCTCCTCGTGGTGGACAACACCTTCGCGTCGCCCTACCTGCAGACCCCGCTCGCCCTGGGTGCCGACGTCGTGGTCCACTCCACCACCAAGTACATCGGCGGGCACTCCGACGTGGTGGGCGGCGCCATTGTGGTCAACGACGCGGAGCTCGCGGAGAAGATCGGCTTTGTGCAGTTCGCCGTGGGCGCGGTGTCCGGCCCGATGGACGCGTTCCTCACCACCCGCGGCCTGAAGACGCTCGGCGTGCGCATGGACCGGCACAGCGACAACGGCCAGGCCGTGGCCGAATGGCTGCTCGAGCGCCCCGAAGTGGAAGCCGTCCTGTACCCGGGCCTGCCCTCCCACCCAGGCCACGAGCTGGCGAAGAAGCAGATGAAGAAGTTCGGCGGCATGGTGTCCGTCCAGTTCAAGGGCGGCGAGGCGGCGGCCCGCACAGTCGCGGAAAACACCTCCGTGTTTACGCTGGCGGAATCCCTGGGCGGCATCGAATCGCTGATGAACTACCCCTCTGAGATGACCCACGCATCGGTCAAGGGCACGGAACTTGCGGTTCCGGTCAACCTGATCCGGCTCTCCTGCGGCATCGAGGACGTGGAAGACCTCATTGCGGACCTGGAGCGGGCCTTCACCTTCCTCAAGTAGCGCCGCGCTCCAGCCAAAAAGGTACCCTGGCTTTCTTCAAGAAAGGTAGCTAGGGTGCCTTTATGGTACTCCGCTCCGACTGGTCCCAGCGCAACTGCAGCATGGCACGAGGTCTCGACATTTTGGGTGACCCCTGGAGCATACTGGTGCTCCGCGAGGTCTTTTTCGGCAACGGGCGTTTCGACGCCATGAAGTCCCGGCTCGCCGTCGCGGACTCGGTGCTCACGAGGCGCCTGGCGGGTCTGGTGGAGTCGGGGCTGCTCGAAAGGAAGGCGTACGACGACGGCGGCCGCCCCCGCCAGGAGTACGTCCTGACTCCTAGGGGAGAGGACGCCCTCCCTGTCCTGAACGCCGTGGTTATGTGGGCGGAAAAGCACCTCCCGGCACCCTCGGACCAGGCCCACATGTTTGTGATCCATTCCGGCTGCGGCCAGCGGACCAGCTCCGCGGACACGTGCACCGGCTGCGGGGAACGGCTCACGGCCGCGAACACCAGCTGGCACAGCCTCACCCGGACGGATGCGCCCGTGCAACTGGCCACTTCCGCATGAGCGCCACCGAAACAACCCGCCGCCGACGCCTGCACCCCGCCTGGATCGTCGCTGCTGTCGCCTTCCTGGCCCTTGTGGGAGCCGCCGGATTCCGTGCTGCCCCGGGTGTCCTCATGGTGCCGCTGCAGCAGGAGTTCGGCTGGTCCACCACCGTTCTGTCCGCAGCCGTCAGCATCAACCTGGTGCTGTTCGGCCTGACCGCCCCCTTCGCCGCGGCCCTGATGGAACGGTTCGGGATCCGCGCCGTCACCGCCACCGCCTTGGTGATGATCGGCGCCGGCAGCGCGCTTACGGTTCTTGTCACCGAGTCCTGGCAGATTCTCCTGACCTGGGGACTGCTCATCGGCCTCGGCACGGGCTCCATGGCCCTCGTCTTCGCCGCCACCATCGCGAACACCTGGTTCTCCAAGAGCCGGGGCCTGGTGATCGGCATCCTGACCGCCGGCAGCGCCGCGGGCCAGCTGGTCTTCCTGCCGTTCATCGCCATGCTGGCCCAGGATCCGGGCTGGCGGCAGGCCTCGCTGCTGATCGCCGCCGGCGCGCTGGCGGTGGTTCCGCTGGTACTGAAGTTCCTCAAAAACTCACCGGCCGACGTCGGTGCCTTGCCTTACGGTGAAGCGGCACCTGAGGAGGGGACGGCTGAGTCCACCGCTGCGGCAGCGGACCCCGTGGACAGCGGCCGGAGCAGCAACGCCGCAGTGCGCGCCCTCCAGGTGCTCAAGCGGGCCAGCAAAGTGCGGACATTCTGGGCGCTGGTGGCCGGTTTTGCGATCTGCGGAGCCACCACGAACGGGCTGATCGGCACCCACTTCATCCCCTCCGCCCACGACCACGGCATGCCCGAAACCACCGCAGCTGGGCTGCTCGCCGTCGTCGGGATCTTTGACATCGTGGGCACCATCGCCTCAGGCTGGCTGACCGACCGGTACAACCCCAAAATCCTGCTTGCCGTGTATTACCAGTTCCGGGGGATCGGCCTGCTGGTGCTGCCGCTGCTCCTGAGCGCCACCGTCCAGCCGAGCATGATTGTTTTTGTGGTGATCTACGGCCTGGACTGGGTGGCGACGGTACCGCCCACCGCGGCAATCTGCCGGAAAACGTTCGGCGCGGACGGCAGTGTGGTGTTCGGCTGGGTGTTCGCGGCCCACCAACTGGGTGCGGCCGCCGCTGCCCTCGGCGCCGGCGCCATCCGGGACGCCACCGGCCAGTACACCTACGCCTGGTTCGGCGCGGCTGCCATGTGCACCATCGCCGCCGTGATCAGCGCGACCATCCGCAAGGACGCAGGCGCCAAGGAACCCGTCCCGGTCGGAGCTGCGTAACCCGGTCCGGAACGCGTCGAGATGGCACTTCGCGGCAGTCGCGGCGCCTGACATTGCCGCGAAATGCCATCTCGGCGCCTCTAGCCGGCAGTCCCGATGCGCAGCGTCAGCGTGCGGGCCTCCGGACGAAGCGCGAAGTCCGGCCAGACGTCCGGACCGCAGGCCCGTGAACCCAAACCGTGCTGGGCGGCGTCCAGGTAGAGGTAGCTGCACTCACTCCGGGGCAACTCGTGGGGATGGGCGGCGGCGCTGACCTCCTGCGCGGTGTGACGGGCCAAGGTGAAACCGGGCCGGCGCCCGCGGGCATCCGCCACCGTCTCGATCCTCAGCCACGGTGCACCCGCGTTGTTCAGCTCAAGTGAACGCACGGCACTGCGGTGCCCGCTCTCCTGGGGCTTCGCGTAGGGCACCGTGAGGTCGTCGATGGCTGCCGAATACCGCCCGACCAGTGCCGCGTGCATGCTGTCCGGATACGATTCCCGCGGCCCGGCGCCGAACCAGGAGGCGCCGTCCACGGAACCGGGCAGATCGAACCGGACCCCGATGCGCGGCCAGATCATGTCCCAACCCGCGCTGGGAACGATGTCCAGGCGCAGCCACAGCTCCCCATTGGTGAGCTGCCACTGCTCTTCGACCGTCACGGAGTCGGCGCTGTCCGCAGGCGCGTACCGTGTCCGGACCGCCACGCCTGATTCGTTCGCCGCGACCTTTTCCACACGGGCAGTCAGGCGGTCCAGGCCGGCTTTGCGCCACACCTCGGCAGACGGCGGGGCCGGCACGCCGTTTCCGTTGTTCAGCCACGGGTCGGCGAGATCATAACTGCCGTGGCCCGCTCCGCCGTCATTGTCCGTCGGTGCACGCCAGAGCTCCAGGCGGGGACCGGCCACGGACAGGCCGCCCAGTGACACGAGCCCGCCCTCCTCGAAGACCGCGGGTCCGAGGGTTACCGTATCGGCTCCAGCGGAACCGGCACCCGCAGACTGGGCTTCCAGGGTGCCTGTCCTGCCGGCGGAAGCCAGCGGCCGCGGCGCTTGAACCGGTGCCGCAGGCGCCGTGAGATCCAGCTGGGCGGCTGAAATCACGTGCCCGGCCTGAGCCCAGCCGGTGTCCTTGCGGAGCACGGCTTCAACGGTGAGCCAGTGCTCGCCGCTCCCTGGGACAGCAAACCCCGGCAACTCCAGGGTCATTGATTCGCCTGCCGCAAGAGCCCTGCCGGAGCTGCCGGCCACTGCCAGTTCGCCCGAGTCGCTGCGGACCCCATCCACTTCCGTCCGCCACTGGAGCACGACGTCGGACGCATCCGCCGAGTGCCGCAGGTTGGCGACTGTGACGAATTGCCGCGTACCGCCGTCGGACGCTGTTCCATTGGGCACCTCGGTGCCCAGGCTCAAACGGATCGGCGCCACGATCTGCTTGTATTCGAACAGCCCCGGACTCGGCGTCGAATCGGAGAGGACCATTCCGTCCATCACGAAGTTGCCGTCGTGGATGACCTCGTTGAAATCGCCGCCATAGGCGAAGAATTCCGTTCCGTCTGCCGTGCGTGTGCGGATGCCGTGGTCACGCCATTCCCAGACGAAGCCACCGTGCAGCCTTGGGTAGCGGTCAACGAGGTCCTCATATTGGTCGATGGCGCCGGGGCCGTTGCCCATCGCATGAACGTACTCGCACAGGATGAAGGGTTTGGTCCGCTGGCGTGCAGACTCGGCGGCGGAACAGCCCAGCAGCAGCGAGCCGGAATCGTCGCGCCCGATCGCCTCGGTCTCGGGGACAGAGGAGTACATTCGCGAATAGACGTCCGTGTAGGCGCCGCTGTAATCACCCTCATAGTGCACGGGGCGTCCGGTGTCGCGGGCATGGGCCCACGCGGCCATGGCGGCGAGGTTGGCGCCCGTGCCGGCCTCGTTGCCGAGCGACCACATAACGATGGAGGGGTGGTTCTTGTCGCGCTCGATGGTGCGCTCGATGCGGTCCACAAAGGCTTCGCGCCAGGCGGGATCGTCGCTGGGATTGCCGGCCCATTGCTGGGCATGGAATCCGTGCGTTTCGAGGTCGCATTCAAGCACCACCCAGAACCCCATTTCATCGGCCAGGTCCAGCAGCCGCGGATGCGGGGGATAGTGGCTGGTGCGGATCGCATTGACGTTGAACTGCTTCATAAGGGCCAGATCGGCGCGGGCGGATTCTTCGTCGAAGACGCGGCCCCGGTCGGGATGGGTCTCGTGACGGTTCATGCCGTGGAACACCACCCGCCGGCCGTTGACCAGAAAGCGGTCGCCCACGATTTCCACCGTGCGGAACCCCAGCCGTAGCGAGAGCGTTTCGGTTCCGCTGCTCACCGTTGCGTCGTACAGCCGAGGGATCTCGGCAGACCACGGTTCGACGGCGTCGATCGCCACCGGGGCAACGTCCGCCGCGGAGGTCCACGTGACGTCCACGCCCAGCTCCGGCACGGACAGCGTCACCGGAAAGGCGTCACCGTTTGCCGTGATTTCAGGGTCAATGGTGCCGGCGCCGGAACCACCGGGGCCGCTGAACGAGGTGCGCAGCCAGACGTCGTCGATGCCGCGCGCAGGCCGTGCCTGGAGCGTCACGTCGCGGAAGATGCCAGGCAGCCACCACTGGTCCTGGTCTTCGAGGTAGCTCGATGCCGACCACTGGTGCACGCGGACGGCCAGCACGTTCGATCCCGGACGCACAGCGTCGGTTACGTCGAACTCCTGGGCCAGCCGGCTCCCGACGCCGACGCCGATCGGCACCCCGTTGACCCATAACTTGTACCGCGACTCGACGCCGTCGAACCTCAGCAGGATCCGTTCGGCTTCGGTCCATGCCTCCGGCAGTTCGAACGTGCGCCGGTAGTCGCCGGTGGGATTCTCGTCGGGGACGTTGGGCGCATCGGTGGGGAAGGGAAAGCGGACATTCGTGTAGATCGGCCGCCCATACCGGCCGTCGCCTTCCAGCACCCAATGGGCTGGGACGGCGATCTCGTCCCACGACGAGTCATCGAACGCCTCCTTAGCGACGCCCTCGACAGCCTCACCGGCGGGCAGGACGCCACGGCCCCCGGGGGTTCCGGGCGCGCCGGCCAGGAGCCGGAAGCGCCAATTGCCGTTGAGCGAGCGGGTGGGAGCGGTCGTGTGCAGCCAGGATCGGGCGGCTGTCCGCCTGCCCGAACCCGGTCCGCGGTCGATGATGTAGGAAACATCGGCGGGGCGCCCGGATGCTGTGGACTGGGACATTACTTGACTGCTCCTTCTGTAAGCCCGCCGCGCCAGAGGCGCTGCAGGACCACCATGGCAAGACTGTGAGGTCCGACACGTCTGGAATCGATACGAGAAAGGCTAACACAAAATTCGAGTAGTGACTCGAATTTTGATTTATCGCACAAATCCGCCTGTACACTGGCTTGCCATGACCACAAACGAGGTGAGCAGGCCCTCCCGGCGGGGACCATATGCGAAGTCGACGGAACGCCGTCACGCGATCCTGGTTGCCGCGCACGCCGTGTTTGCGGCCCACGGGTACCGCGGTGGCTCCCTGCAGGACGTTGCCGACCGCGTTGGAATGAGCCAGACGAGCCTCTTGCATTACTTCCCGACGAAAAGCGATCTGCTGCTTGCCGTGCTCAACTGGCGCGACTCGATCACCGGAGACGGCACAACGCCTCCCGATCCGGAGGAAACGCTGGTTGACGCCGTCATCCGCCAGGCGCGCTTCAACGAAGAAATCCCGGGCGTCATTGAGTTGTACACCGTGCTGTGCGCGGAATCTGTCACGGACGGCCATCCGGGGCGCGAGTACTTCACCGAACGTTTTGAACTGCTGCGGCGGAGTTATGCCCGCCGGTTTACGCAGCTCGCCGGGGAAGGGCGGCTGCGCCCCGGCGTCGTGCCGGAAGCCGCCGCGGCATCATTGATTGCGCTGTGGGACGGCATCCAAACACAGTGGCTGTTGTCGCCCGACAGCGTCGACATGGCAGGGTGCCTGCGTGGCTACCTTGAGCTGGTCATCCTGCCCGAATAACCAACGCGTATATGACCCCCGGCCAGCTCCATCAGGTCGAACGAGCCCCAACTAGGTAGCACTAACTGTCGTTATGAGTCCTCAAAACGACACTTACTGCTACTCAGTTGGGGAGGGGCGGGTGGGTTTACCGGAACGCGCCGAGGCCCGTGATGTGTTGACCCAGCACGAGCATGTGGACCTCGTCGGTGCCCTCGTAGGTGCGGACTGATTCCAGGTTGGCTGCGTGCCGGAGCGGCGAATAGTCCAGCGTGATGCCGTTGCCGCCGAGGATGGAGCGGGCTTCCCGGGCGATCTTGATGGCCTCGCGCACGTTGTTCAGCTTGCCAAGCGAGATCTGCTCGGGCCGCAGCTTCTTTTCGTCTTTGAGGCGCCCCAGATAGAAGGCCAGCATGGTGCCCTTCTGGATCTCCAGCAGCATGTTCACGAGCTTTTGCTGGGTCAGTTGGTACCCGGCCAGCGGCTTGCCGAACTGCAGCCGGTCCTGGGAGTAGGCCAGGGCGGCTTCGTAGGAATCACGGGCGGCGCCCATGGCACCCCAGATGATCCCGTAGCGCGCCTCGTTCAGGCACGTAAACGGCCCGCGCAGGCCCATCGCAGCCGGCAGCATGGCCTCCGGTCCCAGCCGGACGCCGTCGAACACCACATCGCACTGGATGGAAGCGCGCATGGAGAGCTTCTGGGTGATGGGCGTTGCGGTCACGCCCGCCATACCGGCCGGCACCAGGAAGCCGCGGACGCCGTCATCGGTTTGGGCCCACACCACCATCACCCCGGCCACGGAGGCCAGTCCGATCCAGCGTTTGGCACCGTCCAGGACCCAGCCGGCGCTGTCCCCGGTGCCGTCGCGGCGGGCAAAAGTGGTCATGGAGGACGGGTCGGAGCCCGCTGTGGGTTCGGTCAGGGCGAAGCAGCCGATCACTTCACCGGCGGCCATCCGGGGGAGCCACTCCTGTTTCTGGTCCTCCGAACCCCATTTGTGGATGGCCGTCATGGCCAGGGACCCCTGCACCGAGACGAAGGTCCGGATCCCGGAATCGCCGGCCTCGAGTTCCATGGCGGCCAGGCCGTATTCGACGGCGGAGCGGCCGGGGCAGCCATAGCCTTCCAGGTGCATCCCCAGGACGCCCAGCTCGCCGAGTTCGGGGGCGAGCTCCAGCGGAAAGACGGCGTCGTCGTACCAGCGGGCGATGTTTGGCTTGATCCGCTGGTCCGTGAAGTCGCGGATCCGCTGCTGGAGTGCCCGCTCGTCAGCGCTCAGCAGCGCATTAAGCGCCAGGACGTCGGACGGGTCCGGTGTAAGGGGCAGTTCGGCGGTGACTCCAGCGTCGCTCATCTGTGTATCTTAGGCCGACGTCGGTGTGGCAGCCGCCGCCGTCGGCTTCCCGGTGAAGTATTCCCGCGTTGACGGCAGGAACCGGCAGACAACGGCCAGGACGACGCCCAGGGCCAGGAGCACCACGCCGCTGACAAACGCCCCGCCGACGCCGAAGATCTGGGTGTCACCGTAGGCCGGATCCCACATCTGGACGGCGGAAATGAAGAACGCCGCCGTGAGGATCAGTGCCCCGAGCAGCGGAAGGATGCCGCGGAACCAGAGGTTGCGGGCCGATTCCCGGAAGGTCCCCCGGAAATACCAGAAGCACGCGAGGCCCGTCAGCGCGTAGTAGAACGCGATAAACAGGCTGATGGCGCTGATGGAATCGGAGAGCAGGTTTTCGCTGAGGAAGCTCATGGCCACGTAGTACACCACGGCCGCTGCGCCCATGACCTGGGTGGAGAATCCGGGGGTCTGGTTGCGGGTATGGACTTCGCCGAACTTCGGCGGCAGCGCGCCGTGCACACCCATCGACAGTGTGCCGCGGGCCGTGGGCAGGATGGTGGTCTGCGTGGACGACAGGACCGAGGCCAGCACGGCCACCACAATCAGCCAGCCCCACGGACCCAGGACCACGTCCTTCATGGCCAGGAAGACGTCGGCCTGGTTCGCTTCGTTGCCCAGGCCGATGCCCTCGGTACCCACGGTGGCGTACATCATCACGAGCAGGGCCACCGAGACGTAGATGGCCACCAGGACAAAGGCTGAAATGACGGCGCCGCGCCCCGGCGTGGTGGTCGGGTTTTCGGTTTCCTCGTTCACGGCCAGGCAGGTATCCCAGCCCCAATAGATGAACAGGGCAAGGAGCGAACCGTGCACCACGGCGAAGGGGTCGGCGAAGGCACCGGCCGGGTTGAACCACTCAAAGTCGAACGCCTGGCCTTCGGGTGCCCCGCCCGCGATCCGCACTATGATGGCCAGCGCGAAGATGCCCAGTGAAACGTACTGCACGTAGGTCAGGACCCTCTGGACGTGTTCGCCCAGCCGGATGCCCCGGTAGTTCACCAAGGTCATAAAAACAATGAACAGCACGCCGGTGGCCGTGACCACCACCTTGTTTTCTGCCACTGAGCCGTCGCCGATCAGCAGCCACAGGTACTGTCCTGCCACCTGTGCCAGGTTGGCCAGGACCACGATGCCGGCCAGGGCAACACCCCAGCCGCCCACCCAGCCTGCCCAGGGACCGAACGCCCGGCGGGACCAGGTGAACGTGGTGCCGCAGTCCGGCATGGCGCTGTTCAGTTCACGGAAGGCGTAGGCGATGAACAGGACGGGGATGAACCCGAGGACCAGGATCAGGGGAGTGTAGGTTCCGTTCACGGCGACGATCAGGCCCAGCGTGGCGGCCAGCGAATACACGGGCGCCGTGGACGCGAGGCCCAGCATGACCGAGTCGCCGAGGTCCAGGATTCCCGCGTGGAGCCCCTTGGCGGGGACGGCACCGCCGGAGGGTCCGCCGGAACCGCCGCCCGCCGTCGTCGTCTCCGCACTCATACGGTCACCGGGCTCGGGAAGGTCAGGGGGATCATAGTGCGATACCTGCTTTGCTGGAGTGGGCCTGCGCTGAAAGCGGCGCCGGGGCGTCAATGGTGTTGGGCACAAAACGGCAGAAATAATCGGTGATGGGGCCGTCCGATTCCCGGATCCCGCAGCCCACGGACTCGCCGTCCACCACCCACAGGCCAAGGACGGGGTGGTTGCCGTCGAAGTCGGGCAGCGCACGGAACTGCTGGTAGCACCAGCCCTCACGGCCGTACCCGCCGGGCTGCTCCAGGCTTATGCCCGGGGCTTGGATCTTAATGTTGTCGCCTTCGCGCCCGTGCAGCGGCTTGGCCACCCATTCCTTCAGGGGCCCGGGCTCGTTGAGGTAGGCGGGCAGCAGGTTGGGGTGGTCCGGGTACAGGTGCCACAGCGCGGCCAGCAAGGCCTTGTTGGAGAGCAGCATCTTCCACGCCGGCTCCACCCAGCGGGGATTGTGTGCGCGCTGCAGCAGCCGGTGCCCGAACGGCTCCTTCATCATCAGCTCCCAGGGGTACAGCTTGAACATGGTGCTGATCATGAAGTTGTCCAGGTCCACAAAGCGGTTCAGGTTGGGATCCCAGCCGATATCGGACATGTTGATGCCGATGGTGGTCCAGCCCGCCTGGCTGGCCACGTCACGCATGTATCCGGCCGTCATCCAGTCCTCGCCGGACTCCTCAGCCTCGGAATGGGCTATGTGGAGCGTGCTCATGCCGGTGCGGTACTGCATCTTCTTCCACTGCCGGATCAGGGCCTCATGGATGCCGTTCCACTGGTCCTTTTCCGGGAACACGTCCTGCAGCCAGAACCACTGCGCGACGGCGGCCTCGATCAGGCCGGTGGGGGTGTCGGCGTTGTACTCCAGCATCTTGGCCGGTCCGCCCTGGCCGTCATAGATAAAGTCGAAGCGCCCGTAGACATCCATGTCCGCGGCCTGCAAAGACTCTGCCGCGAGCTCCAGTGCCTGCGGGCCGATGCCGATGTTCCCCATGGCGCCCGTGGCCAGGAACTTGGCTGCCTCCAGGCACATCTTGTGCATGTCCTCGGCCGTGACCTCCAGCGTCTCCACCTCGTCCATGGTGAATTCGTAGTAGGCGGCTTCGTTCCAGTATTCAATCCTCCGGCCGTTGGGCATGGTGGTGGTGGAGAAGACCAGGCCCTGCTCTTCGATCTTCTGCTTCCAGTCAGGCCTGGGCTCCGATAACAACCGCTTCACGCCTAGCCCCCCGTGCTTCCGCCCTTGGAGCTGCTGCCAAAGCCGCCCCTGCTGACCGTTCCGCCCTTGGTGCTGTACCCGGTGGATGCCTTGGCGCCGCTGGGGATGGTGCTGGTGTAGCTCGGATACGAGGACCGGTTCTGGCCCACCCCGGGAACGCTGGCGCCGCGGGAGTAGAAGTACCACGCGTAGAGCGCACCGCTGCGTCCGGCGGAGCTGTTGCACTGCGTGTCCTCCACGCGCTCGCCGGTTTCGTCGTTGAAACAGACCTGGGCGTAGTCGGCCTCATCCTGGTTGCTGGCCACAACGGCGGTGATGGTGCCGGCGAGGAGGGCCGTGACTCCCAACCCCACCACAACGGTCCGCCGCTGGGAACGTTTCTTGCGCGCGGCCGCATCATGGGTCTGGCGCTCGCGGTCCGGGGCGAAGGGATCAACCGTGGGAAGGGGTTGGTTCAGGAGTTCGGGACGCAGCTCCGGCTTGGGCACCTGCCACGGCGGCGGCTTCGGCGCCCCCTGGTCCTTGCCTTGACCGGTGCCCTTGTCCTTGGCCGGGTCTTTGTCCGGACCGTTGCCTTGGTCCTTTTCCGGGTCCATGACGTCCCCCTTGGTAGTCCATGCTGAATGTGGGCGCAGCTGTGCGCCGGAATCTCAATCCTGAAATCAGCGTAGTCTCTGCCCGGTCCGGCTGCGAGCACGAAACGGGTGAGAACTGCCCATCTCCGGTTCCAACGGTGGCTGTAACGCCGGGAACCCTACACTGGAGCCATGGAAACCGCATCAGTGCTAGCCGTCTGCCGTGTCCACCAGCTCCTTCCCGATGAAGGCAGCGTGGGAGTGACCGCCATCGATAAGCGGCCGGTGGAAGGTCCCGTCAAAGTCCACAAACTCGGCCTCCACGGTGACGTCCAGGCGGACCGGATCAACCATGGCGGGGAGGACCAAGCGATCTACGCCTACTCCCAGGAGGACGCGGACTATTGGGCCGGCGAGCTCCAGCGTGACCTTCCGCCGGGCATCTTTGGCGAAAACCTTCGCGTGGCCGGTATCGAAACCACCGGCGCCATCATCGGGGAGCGCTGGAAGATCGGGCTGGACGTGGAGCTGGAAGTCACGTCCCCGCGCACGCCCTGCGCTGCCTTCCAGCGGCGCATGGGCGAGCCCCGCTTCGTCAAGCGATTTACGGAGGCAGGGCGCGTGGGCGCCTACCTCAGGGTGATCCACACCGGCAGCATCCAGGCCGGCGACCACATCCACCGCATTTTTGTGCCCAAGCATGGAATCACCGTGGGCAAGTGGTTCACCGAGCCTGACCTGGAGTCCATGGAGGCATTGCGGGATGCCGACGCCGACCGCGAGATCCGCCTGCAGCAGCCCGAATTCAACCAAAAGTTCGAAGCCCTGATACGGCAATCAGGCCGATAACGGCCCGCTGGAGTGGCTGGCAGGGGAGCCATGTGCGCAAGCTCACCGCCGTCGTCGTCCGTTCAATTAGCCGCAAAGCGGATCTGTACCTTACACTTGAAATATCCCCCACTCCGGAAATCCCTTATTCCTGCCCAATTTTTGAGGCAGGACTGGCAAGTGTTGGGGCCCGCTATTGTGATGCGGGCATTTTCATAGGGAGAGCCGGCTAAAGAAAACGCTGTACAGACTGCTGGGATAGCAGCCAAGAGATGCAGCGGGAAGTCCTGCCACGGGATTGCGAAAGCGCCGGACTTCTAAGTGACCGGCCGGTCAATGTATGCCCGGCACCCACGGCACACGTACTGCGGCTCCGCTCACCTCGGGTTGTGCCGCCTGGCCCCCTATGGATGAGGAAATTTCCTATGCCTGAAAATCAGACCAACGACGAGACAGCTTTCACCGCCGAAGCAGTAACTGCCGAAACCGTCGCCGTCGAATTCACCGAGGCCGTTGCCCCCGCAGCAGAGCCCGCCGCCACTGAAGCTGAAGCCCCTGCCGCTCCCGCTGAAGAAGCCCCCGCCAAGGTCGAAGAAGCGCCTGCCGCTCAGACCGAGGCTCCTGCTGCCAAGGTCGAAGAAGCGCCCGTAGCGAAGACCGAAGACGCACCCGCCAAGGCTGAGGAAGCCGAAGAAGAAGACGAGGGCGTCAAGTTCGCCGATCTCGGCATCGACGGCCGCGTCCTCGCCGCCCTGATGGACGTCGGCTACGAAAAGCCTTCCCCCATCCAGGCAGCAACCATCCCGCTGCTGCTTGAAGGCCGCGACGTTGTGGGCCTCGCCCAGACCGGTACCGGTAAGACTGCAGCATTCGCAGTACCGGCACTGTCCCGCCTGGCCGAGCTCCACGACCTCAACGGCCCGTCCCGCAAGACGCAGGCCCTGGTCCTGGCCCCCACCCGCGAGCTCGCGCTCCAGGTTGCCGAGGCCTTCACCTCGTACGCCAAGCACATCGATGACTTCACCGTCCTCCCCGTCTACGGCGGCTCCGCTTACGGCCCCCAGCTCGCCGGCCTGCGCCGCGGTGCCCAGGTTGTTGTCGGTACTCCCGGCCGTGTGATCGACCACATCTCCAAGGGTTCCCTGGACCTGTCCGAGCTCCAGTACCTGGTGCTGGACGAGGCTGACGAAATGCTGCGCATGGGCTTCGCCGAAGACGTGGAGCAGATCTTCCAGCAGACCCCGTCGGACCGCCAGGTTGCACTGTTCTCGGCCACCATGCCGAGCCAGATCCGCCGCATGTCCAAGCAGTACCTGAACAACCCGGCCGAGATCTCGGTCAAGTCCAAGACCACCACCGGCGCCAACACCCGCCAGCGGTACCTGCAGGTTATGGGCCCGCACAAGCTTGACGCCCTGACCCGCATCCTCGAGGTTGAAGAGTTCGACGGCGTTATCGCCTTCGTGCGCACCAAGATGGCTACCGAGGACCTTGCTGACAAGCTGAAATCCCGCGGCTTCCAGGCTGCCGCCATCAACGGCGACATTCCGCAGCAGCAGCGCGAACGCACTGTCGAGGCGCTGAAGGAAGGCCGCATCGATATTCTGGTGGCCACCGACGTCGCGGCCCGTGGCCTTGACGTTGAGCGAATCAGCCACGTGGTCAACTACGACATCCCGCACGACACCGAGTCCTACGTCCACCGCATCGGCCGCACCGGCCGTGCTGGCCGTTCCGGCGACGCCATCCTGTTCATGACGCCGCGGGAGAAGTACCTGCTGCGTTCCATCGAAAAGGCAACCCGCCAGCCGGTGGAGCAGATGCACCTGCCCACGGCCGAGACCGTGAACACGCTCCGCCTGGGCAAGTTCGCCGAGCGCATCACGGAGACCCTCGAGTCCGAGGACGTTGCCGCGTTCCGCGACCTCATCTCCTCCTACGAGGAAGAGCACAACGTGCCGGCCTCGGAGATCGCTGCTGCTCTGGCCGTGATGGCCCAGGGCGGTCAGCCTCTGCTCGTCAAGGAACTGGCCGCAGCTCCCGATTTCCAGAAGCGCGAGCGCTCCAAGGACGGCTTCGGCTCACGTGGCCCGACCCGTACGCTCACCGAGGGCAACGCCACCTACCGGATCGCCGTCGGACGCCGCCAGCGCGTTATGCCGGGTTCCATCGTGGGCGCCATTGCCAACGAAGGCGGCATTTCCTCGGCCAACATCGGCGGCATCGACATCCGCGCCGACCACTCCCTCGTGGAGCTCCCGGCGGACCTCAGCGCCGACCAGCTGAAGGCACTGTCCCGCACCCGGATCGGCGGCGAGCTGATCCACCTCGAGCTGGACAACGGCCGCAAGCCCTCCGGCGACGGCGAGCGTGGCGGCTACCAGGGCAATCGTGGCGGTGGCGATCGCGGCGGCTACCAGGGCAACCGCGGCGGCGACCGTGGTGGTTACTCCGGCGGTGGCGACCGTGGTGGTTACTCCGGCGGCGGCGCCGGTGGCGGCGACCGTGGCGGCAACTTCAAGGGCAACGGCGGGTTCAAGAAGGAATTCCGCAAGACCGACGGCGAGCGTAGCTCCGCTGACCGCGGCGGCCGCTCCTTCAGCGACCGCAACGAGCGCAGCGTGGGCACCGACGCGGCACGCAAGCCGCGCACCGAAGGCGGCTTCAAGCCCCGCAACAAGTGGTAACCACCGCTTATTAAAGTGAACTGAGAACGGGCCGGCTTTCTGCCGGCCCGTTCTGCTTTAACTTTGCTGCTTAAGTTGGCTTCGTCACATCCCCGCCGGGATCCGTCCCCGAGCCGATTTATGGGCCGTCCAGAGGGCCTCGGAAGCCCGAATTTCCGGCACTTTTGGCGCCGCGGGCGTCGTTCTGGAGCCGATTTGTTGGTGACCAAATCTTCCGGTAGAGTATTTACTCGTTGCCCCCCTAGCTCAGTGGTAGAGCGCGTTCTTGGTAAGAACGAGGTCACCGGATCGATTCCGGTGGGGGGCTCTGGATGAGGGCCTGTGTCAAGGCGGTTTTTGACCGGCTTGGCGCAGGTTTTTCTCATTCGTGGCGGTGTAGCTCAGTTGGTTAGAGCGCACGACTCATAATCGTGAGGTCGGGAGATCGAGCCTCCCCACCGCTACAGGCTAAGCCCCCGGAATCCACGGATTCCGGGGGCTTTTCTGTTCCCCCGCACGACGGTGTGTTTGCGGCGGTGCGAGGCCGTGACAAGCGCTCCTTTTCGCCGTAGCTTTGCTGCACATGGCGATGGGGGATATCAGTGGACTTCTTCGGAACAATCATGGGTCCGTTCAATTGGATTGTGTCCGCCATCATGGTCGGAATCCATGACGTCCTGAGCACCATGGGCATGCCTGCGGCAAGCGGCTGGACGTGGACTTTGTCCATCATCGGCCTCGTGCTGATCATCCGTGCCGCCCTGATTCCGGTGTTCCTGCAGCAGGTCAAGGCCCAACGCCGGATGCGGCTCCTGCAGCCGGACCTGAAGAGGCTGCAGGAAAAGTACAAGGGCAAAAACGATCAGCTGTCCCGGCAGGCCATGGCCCAGGAACAGATGGCCCTCTACAAGGAACACGGGACCAACCCTCTGTCCGCCTGCCTGCCGATGCTCATCCAGGTGCCGTTCTTCTTCGCGCTCTTCCAAGTACTCTCCGGCATCCCAGCCGCAGCCAGGGAAGCCCACGGGATCGGAGCGATGACCCACGAACAGGCTGTGCAGTTCGACGAATCAAGTATTTTCCGCGCCCCGCTGTCAGCGTCCGTGCTGCACGGCAGTGGTGGCGACCCCGTGGCGGTCACATTGCTGACCATCCTGATGATCCTAGCCATGACGGCCGCACAGTTCATCACGCAACGACGGATTGTGGCCCGGACCGTGCCTGACGAAGCCGCAGACAATCCCCTCGCGCGCCAGCAGAAGGTGATCATGTATATCCTGCCGCTCGTCTTCGGTGTGGGCGGCGTCCTCTTCCCGATCGGCGTCCTGATCTACTGGACCACCACCAACCTCTGGACCATGGCGCAGCAGTTCACCATCAAATGAAAGGTGAGGTTTCGACGCTAACGGCCGCCCGAAGCACTGAAACCTCACCCCTCACCGCAGGGCAGGCACCGCGCGGCCGCTACAGCCTACCCATCCGGCCCCGCCCAGGGGCACAATGGGCCGCATGGGCCAGCTCATCTACTCAGCAATCGCGTCACTGGACGGATACGTCGCGGACCGCAACGGAAACTTCAGCTGGAGCGAGCCGGACGCGGAAGTCCATACGTTCGTCAATGATCTCGAACGCGATGTGGGCACCTACCTTTTCGGCCGCCGCATGTACCAGGTCATGTCTGCGTGGGAAACCTTCGATACGCCCGATCAGCCGGACTACATCCGGGACTTCGCGCGGATCTGGCAAGAGGCAGACAAAGTTGTCTACTCCACCACTCTCAACGCCGTATCCACGGCCAAGACCAGGATCGAGCGGACCTTTGTTCCCGACGCCGTCCGGGACCTCAAGAACGCCACGGACGCGCACATCAGCATCAGTGGCCCCACGCTGGCCGCTGCCGCGCTCCGGGCCGGGCTGGTGGAGGAATGCCGCGTGTTCCTCAATCCGGTGGCCGTGGGAGGAGGCCTGCGCTTCCTGCCGGACGGGCTGGGCCTGCGGCTGGAACTCCTCGAAGAGCACACCTTTGGAAACGGCGTGGCCTACCTCCGCTACCGCACACGGGCATAAGGAGCAGAATGGGGGCATGACCAGCATCGTTATCATTGGCGGCCACGGCAAAGTGGCCCTCCACCTGTCCACGCTTCTTACAACCGAAGGTCACAGTGTCACGTCGATCATCCGCAACCCGGACCATGCCGCTGACGTCGCGGCTACCGGTGCTACGCCGTCGGTCCTGGACGTTGAGAATTCGACGACGGCGGCAATTGCCGACGCACTCAGGGGCCATGACGCCGTGGTCTGGTCCGCCGGGGCCGGGGGAGGAAGCCCGGAACGCACTTATGCGGTGGACCGGGACGCGGCCATCCGGTCGATGGACGCGGCGGCGGAGGCCGGCGTCGGGCGTTATGTGATGGTGTCCTACTTGGGCGCGGGGCCGGACCATGGCGTCCCGGCGGAGAACAGCTTCTTTGCCTATGCGGACGCAAAAGCGGCGGCGGATGAGTACCTGCGCGGCACTTCACTGGCCTGGTCCATCCTGGGTCCGGGGACGCTGACGGATCAGCCGGGGACAGGGCTGATCGAAGTGGACCCCGGAACGGACGGCAGCGGGGCAACCTCCCGCAGCAACACGGCTAGTGTGGCCGCCGCGGTGCTTGACCTGCCCGAAACGGCGGGGAGGACCATCGAATTCCGTGACGGCACACTCCCGATTGCCGCCGCCCTGGAGCCGCAGCCGTAGCCGAGGGGCAGGCCGCGCCGTTGGAGCACGCAGCTTAGTCCGGAACCGCGAGCTCCAGGTCCAGGGTGTTCTTTTCCACGTAGTCGAGGGCGCACCGCACGGCTCCCACGGTCACGATTGAATCGCCCAAGGGCGAGACCGCCACCCGCGGGGGAGTGACGGTGTACTTGGTCAGGTGCCTGGCGATCGGCTCGAGCAGCACGCCGGCGGAGTTCGCTACGGCCCCGCCAATGACCACGAGTTCGGGGTTGATGATGGTGGCCACGGCCCCGATCACCCGGGCCATCCTGTCGGCCAGCCGTTCCAGGATCTTCAGCGCCACTGCATCGCCGTCCGCGGCGGCCGCGAAGACGTGCTCTGCTTCCGCGCCGCTGGCGGCGTAGTCCCGGAGCGACGTCTTGGCCTTGCCCGCGAGCGCCTCTGCGGCCCATCTCCTGGCCAGTGCGGCGATACCGTACGTATCTCCCACGCCCTCCAGCATGTCGAGGAAGGCAAGCTCGCCGGCGCCTCCGCCGCCGCCGTGCAGCAGGCGTCCGCCGTCGATCACGCCCGACCCGAGGCGCTCACTCGCGAGGATGACCACGACGTCGTCCACGCCGGCAGCGGCGCCGCGCCAGCGGTCGCCCAGGGCGGCCAGGTTCGCATCGTTTTCCAGCAGCACGGTCCAGCCCCGCCGGTCCCGCAGCGCGGCCTTCAGGCCGACGTCGAACAGTCCCCAGAAGTGCTGCGTCACCAGCACCTCGCCGTTACGGTCCACTGGCGCCGCAATGCCGGCGCAGACCGCCAGAACGGAATCGGGGGAGGCTCCCACGCTGTGGAGGGCCATCATGGCGGTGCGGTCAATGACGGCGATGCGTTCCTCGGCCGGGATGTCTGCTTCCGAGAAGGGCTGGCTGGACCTGCCGAGGGCCTTTCCGCGAAGGTCGGACACCACCACGGTGGCCTTCGAGACACCCACGTCCATGCCCAGAACGTAGCCTGCGCGCTCGTTGAGTTCGAACCGACGTGCCGGCCGGCCTTTCTGGTAGCCGCCGAAGGCCCGCTGGTTTTCCAGCTCCCGGATCCAGCCTCGGTGCATGAGGTCCTCGCACACGGATATGGCCGTGGCCCGGGTCAGTCCGGTGGCTTCCATAACGTCGGTGACCGTTACGGCCTGCGACGCGCGCATAAAATCCAGGACGGCTCCGGCACTCACGCGCCTGAGTAGCTGGGGCGTTGCGACGGAAATTTCGGACATGGTGTTGACCCCCTGTGTTCTACACCACATAATACTTGAGAAACTAAATTTAGATTCCAAATAAACAATGCTTAGCCAGGTGGGCCGGACGGCCGCCGACCACCGGCCTTCTCCAAGTCCTTCATTCAGCCTTTGCAAAGGAGCAACCATGAACCGCATCCCGAAGCACTGCCCGCCTTCACCACAGACCCCTCCCCGCCACTCCCGTACGTCGGCCCAGGCGCTGTGAACGGCGTCATGGCCGCAACACTGCCCAGCAGGCGCTCGCTGTTCCGGGCGGCCGGCCTGGCCGGCGCAGCCGCCTTCCTTCCCCTCACCGGCTGCGCCGCCGGCACAGGGCAACAGTCCGGCGTCACCACCCTGCGGTTTATGCAGAACAAGCCCGAGGTGGTGGACTACTTCAACCAGGTGATCAAGGACTTCGAAGCACTGAACCCGGATCTCCGGGTCATCCAGGACTTCAACGAGGGCAACTTCGTCCCCGGCCTGGTCCGCAACGATCCGCCCGACGTCGTGACCCGGGGATTCGCGACCGAAACGGCTGAGTTCGTCCGGAAGGGAATCTTCGCCGACCTGTCCGGCCTTCCCGTGGCCGAGACCATCGATCCGAAGTTCCAGGACCTGATCAATTCCTGGGGTCAGTACGGGAACGAAACCAGCGCCCTGCCGTTCTCCATTGCCGCGGCCGGGGTCATCTACAACCGGGACATCTTCACAGCCCACGGTGTGGCTGTTCCAACCACATGGGACGCCTTCATAGCCGCCTGCGAGACCTTCAAGGCAGCAGGAATCACGCCGATCTACGGGACGTTCAAGGACGCCTGGACCCTCCGCCAGGGTGCCTTCGACTACGTCACCGGCGGAATGCTGGACGTCGGCGGGTTCTTCAAGGACCTGATGGCCAAGGGGGCCAACATCCCGCAGTCCGCCCCCGAGTCATTCGGCAATCACTACCGCTCCTCGCTGCCAAAAATCCTGCAGCTTGCGTCCTACTCACAGAACGGGGCGGCCAGCAAGAACTACTCTGACGGAAATGCCGCCTTCGGCAAGGGCCAGGCCGCCATGTATCTGCAGGGGCCGTGGGCGCTCTCCCAGCTGGTTCAGGCCAACAAGGACATCAAGCTGGGCACCTTTCCGCTGCCGGTCACCAACGACCCGGACCAGACCAAGGTGCGCGTCAACGTGGACATGGCGCTCTCCATCACGCGCAACACGCGTAAGCGGGCCGCTGCGGAGAGATTCCTCAACTACCTGCTGGAACCGTCCGTGGTGAACACGTACAACGGGAAGAACGCAGCCTTCTCGCCACTGATAGGCGCCCCTGCCGTGAGCAATCCCCATCTCAGCGGAGTTGCCACCCACGTGGGCGAAGGCCGCTACTACCAAGGCGCCGGAACGTATTTCCCGCCGTCGGTCCCCATGAACAACTACATTCAGTCCTTCGTCTTCAACAAGAACGGTGAACAGTTCCTGACCACCGTCGACGCCGAATGGCGCCGCGTCGCAGAGCGGACCGCGGTCTGATGCCCACCACGATTCCAGGAGCCCCCATGTCCGCAACGTCCCTGGCGGCCGAGACAGCCCCGTCCCCGAGAAAGGACCCGTCCCCCGCGCCAGCTGTCCCGTCCAAGCGCCGGATCGACCCCACCTACTACTGGATGGTGGTGCCGGTCCTGGCACTCTTCGCCTTCTTCATCACCCTGCCAGCGCTGGTTGGTGTGTTCTTCAGCCTCACCAACTACGCAGGCTACGGTGACTGGAAGTTCATCGGCCTGTCCAACTACGTCAACATCTTCAAGGACCCGGCAATCCTGCAGTCCTACATCTTCACGTTCGTCTTTGCCCTGACCACCACCGCGGTGGTAAATATCGTGGCACTGGCCATCGCCCTTGGACTGAATGCGAAAATCAAGTGGCGCACCGGTATCCGTACCGTGTTCTTCATCCCCATGGTGCTCTCAGCCCTGGTGGTGTCGTTTGTCTTCAACTACCTGTTCTCCAACACCCTGCCGGTGCTCGCTGAACGGTTCGGCTTAACGCCGTTTGCCACCAGCATCCTGGCCAACGAAAACCTCGCCTGGCTGGCCATTGTCCTGGTCACGGTGTGGCAGGCCGCGCCCGGGGCGACCATCATTTACCTCGCGGGTCTCCAGAGCGTGCCCGCCGAAGTCTACGAAGCCGCGGACCTGGACGGAGCAAGCAGTTTCCGGCAGTTCCTCAGCCTCACCCTGCCCCTCATCCTCGGTTATCTCGTCATCAATGTGATCCTCGGCTTCAAGGGATTCCTGGGGACCTACGAGATCATCGTGGGCCTCACAGGCGGCGGACCCGGCATGGCGACGCAGTCAGTGGCGATGCGTATCTTCTCCGGCTTCACCGGCGGGGACTACTCCTACCAGATGGCCAACGCGGTCATCTACTTCCTGATCACCTTGCTGATCTCCGTCATCCAGCTCCGCCTCATCCAGCGCCGGGGGGTATCCCTGTAATGACCTCATCACTACTTCCGCAGCGCGGAGTCCGAGTTCTCACAAAGCGAGTCTCCAGCCGCGAAGGCTTCAGGATTAACTGGTGGCTCACCGCCCTGATGCTGGTGGCCTCGCTGACTGTCCTGCTGCCGCTGTACTTCACCGTGGCCATGGCGCTGAAAACGCCGGACCAGATCGGCACCGGGACCGGTCTTGCCTGGCCGAACCCGCTGAACTGGGAGAACTTCGCAGACGCATATGTTGCCACGAACTTCCCCCGGGCCTTTATGTCCACGGCATTCGTCACCGTCTTCAGCGTCCTGGGCTCGTTGGCCTGCAGCTCGCTGGTGGCCTACGCCATCGCGCGGAACTGGAACCACCGCTTCTTCCGCGGTTCCTTTGTGTACCTCCTGTCCGCCATGTTCATCCCGTTTCCGGTGATCATCCTTCCCCTGATCAAGCAGACAGCACTCCTTGGCCTGGACAACCCGGCCGGCGTCGTTTTCCTGCACGTGCTGGGCGGAATCTCGTTCAACGCGCTGCTGTACATCGCCTTCGTCCGCTCCATTCCAGTGGAACTGGAGGAATCGGCCCGGATGGACGGTGCCACCACCTGGCAGGTGTTCCGCAAGATCATCTTTCCGCTGCTGGCTCCGATGAACGCCACAGTAGGCATCTTCGCGTTCCTGGGTTCGTGGAACGACTTCCTGCTGCCGCAGATGATGATCGCCGACCCGGCCCTGCAGACCCTCCCCGTGGTCCAAATGCTGTTCCAGGGCGAGTTCAACACCAACTACAGCCTCGCGTTCGCGTCCTACCTGATGGCCATGGCACCCACATTGGTGGTTTACATCCTGGCCCAACGTTGGGTACTGTCCGGAGTCATGCGCGGGGCCGTTAAATAGCCAACCTGTCCACCCAGCAAGAACAACCCAAACAAGAGAAAAGGATCATCCTTTGCCCACCACTGCCACGCTGGCAACCCTGTCCGATTCCGACCGTCTGGCCGATCCCAACTGGTGGCGCCAGGCCGCGGTCTACCAGATCTATCCGCGCAGCTTCGCCGATTCAAACGGTGACGGCATGGGTGACATCAAAGGCATTACGGCCAAGGTCCCGTACCTCACGGAACTGGGGATCGACGCCGTATGGCTCAGCCCGTTCTACCCGTCGGCCCTGGCCGACGGCGGCTACGATGTGGACGACTACCGCGACGTGGACCCCAAGCTGGGCACGCTGGCGGACTTCGACGAGATGGCCAAGGCGCTGCACGCCGCCGGCATCAAGCTGATCGCCGACATCGTCCCCAACCACTCCTCGAACCGGCACGAATGGTTCAAGGAGGCGCTCGCCTCGCCGAAGGGTTCCGCCGCGCGTGAGCGCTACATCTTCCGTGACGGCAAAGGACTCAACGGCGAATTCCCGCCGTCGGACTGGGACTCCGTCTTCGGCGGACCGGCCTGGGAACGCATCACCGAGCCGGACGGCACCCCCGGCCAGTGGTACATGCACATCTTCGCCAAGGAGCAGCCGGACCTGAACTGGTCCAGCCGGGAGGTCCGCGATGACTTCCTCAAGACCCTGCGCTTCTGGTCCGACCGCGGCGTGGATGGCTTTCGTGTGGACGTGGCCCATGCCCTCACCAAGGATCTCACCGAGCCGCTGCTCTCCAAGCTGGAGCTGACCGAGGCCAACTCGGGGACGGACGGGTTCGACGACGGTTCGCACCCCTTCTGGGACCGGGACGACGTCCACGACATCTACCTCGAATGGCGCGAAGTCTTCAACGAGTACAACCCGCCCCGCACCGCCGTCGCCGAAGCATGGGTGCACGCTACCCGCCGTGCCCGCTACGCCAGCCCGGAGGGCCTGGGCCAGGCCTTCAACTTCGACCTGCTGCAGGCCGACTTCGGTGCCGAGGATTTCCGCGAAATCATCACCCGCAACCTCGCCGAAGCAGCCGCGACCGGCGCGTCCTCCACCTGGGTTTTCTCCAACCACGACGTCGTCCGGCATGCCACGCGCTATGGCCTGCCCAAGGCGTCCAAGGGCAAGAAGCACGCCAAGGGCCAGGACGGGAAGGGCTGGCTGCTGGCCGGCGGCCCCAAGGAGGAACTCGACGTGGACCTTGGCGAGCGCCGTGCCCGCGCCGCCACCCTGCTGATGCTCGCTGTGCCCGGCTCGGCCTACCTGTACCAGGGCGAGGAACTGGGCCTGCAGGAAGTGGCGGAGATTCCGGACTCCGAGCGCCAGGATCCCGCGTTCTTCCGGAACAGGGGCGTTGAGGTGGGCCGTGATGGCTGCCGGGTGCCCCTGCCCTGGAAGGTTGAAGGGACCTCCTTCGGCTTTGGCGACGGCGGCGCGCACCTGCCGCAGCCGGACTGGTTCAGCAAGTACGCGGTGGAGGCGCAGGACGGCGCCGAAAACTCGACCCTGGAGCTGTACCGCACGGCCCTGAAGCTGCGCCGCGAACTGCAGGCCGGCGAGGAGCTGGAGTGGGTGGAGACCGGCAACCCGGAGGTCCTGCACTTCCGCCGCCCCGGTAGCTGGCAGTCCGTTACCAACTTCGGGGACGCCGCCGTCGAACTGCCGGCAGGAACGCTGCTGGTGAGCAGCTCTCCGCTGGAGGAGGGCAAGCTGCCGGCGAACAGTACCGCCTGGCTGCGCTGATGCAGGAACTCATTTACGGCTGCATGGGCCTGGGCGGCAGCTGGTCCGACGAGCCGCACGGAACCGACCATGTGGACGAGGCCGCCGCCGCCGTCGAGGCCGCGCTGGACGCAGGCATCACGCTGTTCGATCACGCGGACATTTACCGCAGCGGCAAGTCAGAAGCGGTGTTCGGCGAAGTCCTCTCGGCAACGCCCGGGCTGCGTGACCGGGTCCGGCTGCAGACCAAGTGCGGGATCCGGCTCAACGAACGCGGGCTGGCCACGCACTATGACCTCAGCCGGGAATCCATCCTGGAACGGGTCGACGGCAGCCTGAAGAGGCTGCAGACGGACTTCGTGGACGTGCTCCTGTTGCACCGCCCCGATCCGCTGACGGACGTTGCGGAGGTGGCGGCTGCCGTCGGGCAGTTGCTGGCCGAAGGCAAGGTGCGGCAGATTGGCGTGTCCAACATGTCCGGCGCGCAGATCGAGGCGTTGCAGGAGCGGCTTGAGGTGACGGTGGTGGCGAACCAGCTGGAGATGAGCTTGCTGAAGCGGGCCTGGCTGGAGAGCCAGGTCCTGGTGAACCATCCGGAGTCGCTGGACTACAGCTTCCCGCACGGGACCTTGGAGTACTGCAGCAGCAATGGCGTTACCGTCCAGGCTTACGGTGCGCTCGCGCAGGGGCTGTACACCGGGGCAGTTCCGGAAAGTCCGACGGCGGCGGAGACTGCCGCGGCCGCGATGGTTGCGGAGCTTGCCAGTGAGTACGGCACCACGGGGGAGGCCGTCCTCCTGGGGTGGCTGATGAAGCATCCGGCTGGCATTGCGCCCGTGATCGGCACCGTGAATCCGGCGAGAATCGCGGCCTGCGCGGACGCCGCCCGCGTGGCGGAGGCCATGACCCGGGCCGACTGGTACGGGCTGTGGATTGCGGCACGGGGCAGCAACCTCCCCTGAGGGAGGTCAGAGGGTTGCCAGAAGCCCGGCCACGTAATCAAGTGCACCCGGAACCAGGGAGTAATAGGCCCAGGTTCCGCGTTTTTCGCGGTGCAGGAGCCCGGCGTCCACCAGGATTTTTAGGTGGTGGGAGACTGTGGGCTGGCCCAGGTCCAGGGGATCGGTCAGGTCGCATACGCAGGATTCGCCGGAGGACTCGGCCTTAACGATGGACAGCAGCCGCAGCCGGTTCGGGTCGGCCAGGGCTTTGAAGACCAGGGACTTCTGCTTGGCCTCATCCGCGCCCAAGGAGGGTTGTCCTGCCGGTGTACAGCAGGCTTCTTCCGTACTCGGCTCAAGGGTGGGGAGCGCGTTCATGTACCCATTATGCCTGAATATTGACCAGCATCAATGTATAAATCCTGCCGTTCGACCCGGAAGTGGCCACACTCCGGAGACTGACCTGCCGGCCTGGTCTAGGCGCTGGTCTTTTCCGACGGGCGCGGAAGAACGACGTCGTCCGCGTTGCGCGCCGCGGAGGGGAACAGGATGACGAGGAGCCCCAGGCCTACTGCCGCTCCCGTCAGCTGCGCCAGGAAGAATCCGGGAACGGAGCCTGGTGCGATGCCGGCGAAGGTGTCGCTGAAGATGCGGCCGACCGTCACGGCGGGGTTCGCAAACGACGTCGAGGACGTGAACCAGTACGCGGCGCCAATGTAGGCGCCCACGGCCGGAGCCGCGAGGACGCCCCGTTTCGTGGCGGCCAGGGCGAAGATCAGCAGGACGAGTCCTGCGGTGGCGACGACTTCACCCAGCAGGTGCCCGGTGGTGGCACGGTCCTTGACCGAGATGGAGGTTCCCACCTCAAACATGGCGTTCGCGAGCACACTGCCGCCGATTGCACCAACGGTTTGGGCAACCACGTATGTGCCGAGGTCCGGCAGGGGCAGTCCGGTTCCGCTGCGCCTGCCCAGGGCCCAGTCCACGAGCGAGACCACAGGATTGAAGTGCGCGCCGCTGACGGGTCCGAGTATGAGGATCAGTACGGTCAAACCCAGGACGGTGGCGGTGCTGTTCTGGAGCAACTGCAGGCCGACGTCGTTCGGAGAGAGTTGCTGTGCCGCGATCCCGGAGCCGACGACGATGGATACGAGCAGGCCGGTGCCGAGGAGTTCGGCGACGGCGCGGCGCCACAGCGGCGGCTGATGTGAAGTCATACCAACAGCTTGACGCAAGAAATTAACTCAGTCAAAATTGAACCAATGAATACTGACCCAGTTGAGGACTTTCAGGCGCGGGTCGCAAAACATGCCGCCCTCGCAGATCCCGCGCGGCTACGCATTGTGGACTTGCTGACGCTGGGGGATCTTGCCCCTATAGAGCTTCAAGCTGAGCTCGGGATGCCCTCTAATCTGCTGTCCCACCACCTGCGCGCGTTGGAGGGTGCCGGCCTGACGACCCGTCACCGCTCAGAAGCGGACAGGCGGCGCAGCTACTTCCGGCTTGCCGCCGGGGCGCTCGAAGGGCTGGTGCCGGGAGCTGAGTATGGGGCCAGTCGTGTCCTCTTCGTGTGCACACGGAACAGCGCCCGGTCGCAACTGGCCGCCGCGCTCTGGAACCAGATCAGCGGAATCCCCTCGATCTCGGCCGGAACTCATCCCGCGGACAGTATTGCCCGGGGGGCCATTGATGTAGCCCGCCGCCACGGCGTCGCTCTCGCGGATGTTTCCCCGCGCCGGCTGGATGAAGTGGGGCGCGATGAAGACTTCGTCGTGACTGTGTGCGACAACGCCCACGAGGAACTCCCCGGCCTTCGGGGTATCCACTGGTCTGTCCCGGATCCGCTGCGACTGAACACCAGGGACGCCTTTGAGGGCGCCTTTACTGACATCTTCCATCGCGTCCAAGACCTCGCGCCCCGCCTGCGCGCTGCCTGATATTCCACCGGATCCAAATATTGACAATCATCAATATACTGCCTGATACTGCATACATCGACACATATCAATGTTCTGATTCCAGGAGAAACACGTGAGCACCGAAACCGCCAAGAAGCCCTCCGTCCTTTTTGTCTGCGTCCACAATGCCGGCCGTTCCCAGATGGCCGCTGCCTTCCTCACCACGCTGTCCAAGGGCGGGATCGAGGTCCGTTCCGCCGGTTCCCAGCCTGCGGATAAGGTCAACCCGGCCGCCGTCGAGGCCATGGCCGAGCTCGGCATTGACATGTCTGCCGAGATCCCCAAGGTCCTCACCACCGAGGCCGTCAAAGAGTCCGACGTCGTGATCACGATGGGTTGCGGCGACGAATGCCCTTACTTCCCCGGCAAGCGCTACGAGGACTGGGTCCTGGAGGATCCGGCTGGCCAGGGCGTCGACTCCGTCCGCCCTATCCGTGACGAGATCAAGACCCGCATCGAAGGACTCATCGAGTCCCTGATCCCGGCCGCCAAGTAACCCCCAAATCCGCATTTTCGAATCCCAGGAGAGACCTTCGTGAGCACCGAACAGTTGATCATCATCGGCTCCGGCCCTGCCGGCTACACGGCCGCCATTTACGCCGCCCGCGCCGGACTCACTCCGCTGGTCCTGGCCGGCTCGGTCACCGCCGGCGGTGCTTTGATGAACACCACCGAGGTGGAGAACTTCCCGGGCTTCCCGGGCGGTATCCAGGGCCCCGAGCTGATGGACGGGCTGCAGGAACAGGCCGAAAAGTTCGGCGCCCGCATAGTGTTCGACGACGTCACAGAAGTCACGCTGGCAGGCCACCTCAAGCGCGTGGTCACCGGATCCGGCGGAACCCATGAAGCACCCGCCGTCATCCTGGCCACCGGCTCCGCGTACAAGGAGCTGGGCCTGCCCGAGGAGAAGAAGTTCAGCGGCCACGGCGTGTCGTGGTGCGCCACCTGCGACGGCTTCTTCTTCCGCGAACAGGACATCATCGTGGTCGGCGGCGGCGACTCCGCGATGGAGGAAGCGACCTTCCTGACGCGGTTCGGGAAGTCCGTGACCGTCGTCGTCCGCAAAGGCGAACTCCGGGCCTCCCGCATCATGGCCCAGCGAGCCAAGGACAACCCCAAGATCAGCTTCGCGTGGAACTCCGCCATCACGGCAATCCACGGTGATGCCAAAGTCACCGGCGTCACCCTCACCGATACCCGCACCGGGGAGACCCGCGAACAGTCCGCCACCGGGATCTTCGTGGCCATCGGTCACCTGCCGCGAACCGAACTCGTCGCCGGACAGGTTGACCTGGATGCCGAGGGCTACATCAAGGTCGACTCGCCCACCACCGTCACCAACCTCACCGGCGTCTTCGCCTGCGGGGACGCCGTGGACCACCGCTACCGCCAGGCGATCACGGCAGCCGGCACCGGCTGCGCCGCGGCCCTCGACGCCGAACGCTACCTCGCCGCACTGGACGACGCGGACAGTATCGCCACAGCACTGGTCGAAGAGCCGATCCACGCCTGACCACCGGGAAACCCGGACCGCCACCCCAACGGATGAAACAGAGGCCAGCATGGATCCAGTGAAGAACTTTCCCGTCGCAGTCATCGGCGCAGGCCCCATTGGACTCGCCACCGCGGCCCACCTGCTCGAACGTGGCCTCGAACCGCTGATCTTCGAAGCAGGCCCGACGGCGGGATCCGCCATCGAACAGTGGCGCCACATCCGGCTGTTCTCACCCTGGCGGTTCAACCTCGACGCCGCGGCCGTGCGTTTGCTGGACGACACCGGCTGGGAAACCCCTCGACTGACAGCACTGCCGTACGGCGGGGAACTGATCGACAATTACCTCGCCCCGCTGGCTGCGATCCCCGCGGTCGCCTCCCGGCTCCTGACCGGCGCCCGTGTCCTGTCAGTGACCCGGCAGGGCATGGACAAGACCCACACGCGTAACCGCGAGACCACACCCTTTACGGTCCGGGTCGAACACGAGCACGGCGAGGTCCGCGACCACACGGTGGCCGCCGTCATTGACGCTTCCGGCACCTGGTCCACCCGCAACCCGCTTGGAACCTCCGGTCTGCCCGCCATCGGCGAAAATACGGCCGACGACCGGATCTCGTCTCCGCTGCCGGACGTCACAGGGCGGGACCGTGCCACCTTCGCGAATCGTCGCGTCCTGGTCGTGGGGGCCGGGCACTCGGCCGCGAACACACTGATCAATCTGGCAGACCTCGCCAAGGAAGAGCCCGGAACCACCATCCTGTGGGCCGTGCGCGGAGGATCCGCCGAAAGGGTCTACGGCGGCGGAGACGCTGACGGCCTGCCCGCCCGCGGCCAACTGGGATCCCGGCTCCGCCGACTCGTTGAGGCGGGAACCATCGAACTGCGCACAGGCTTCGGGATCGCCTCCCTCAAAACACTGGATTCCGGGGTCACCGTCGAAGCCGTCGACGGACGCACCCTGGACGCCGACGTCATCATCCCTTGCACAGGCTTCCGGCCGGACTTGGACATCCTGCGCGAGCTCCGGCTCAACCTTGATGCCGCCGTCGAGGCCCCGGTCGAGCTCGGTCCGCTGATCGACCCCGAATTCCATTCCTGCGGCACGGTCCAGCCGCATGGCGCCAAGCTTCTCGCCCACCCGGAAAAGGACTTCTACATCGTCGGCATGAAGTCCTATGGCCGTGCCCCGACCTTCCTGCTGGCTACCGGCTACGAACAGGTCCGATCCGTCGCCGCAGCGCTCGCCGGCGACCAGGCCTCAGCGGATACTGTCCACCTGGAACTGCCCGAAACCGGGGTCTGCTCCACCGACGGCGGCACCAGCTGCGACGTCCCCGCGGCTTCAACAGCAGACACTGACGGATCGGCGGAGGGCGGCTGTTGCGCCGCCCCGGAGCCGGTCCTCGTTGGATTCCCCACCGGGCTGGCTCACGGCCGCTCCGGGGAACACTGACCACAACCAACCACGACGCACCGTTCCGGACGCACGCCAAGGGAGTATTGCCATGACCGAATACCAGAAAACGACGCTGGGATTGCAGGACAATACTGAAATTCTGCACCGGATCAGCGAACGCCTCGCCGAGCGTTTCACCGGGGTCTTCGCCGTCGAGACGGTCGAACGATACGTCTTCGAGTCCTACACAGCCTTGGCCCGGACAGCGAAAATCAGCGCTTACCTGCCTGCCACCACGGAACACTTCGCCAACGACCGGCTGGCCGCCCTGGCCAAATCCAAAGGATCGGTGGTCTCCGAGGTCCCGGAGGTCCTGTTCGTTTGCGTGCAGAACGCCGGCAGGTCACAGATGGCTGCCGCGCTGCTCAACGTTGAAGCCAAGGGCAGGATCCGCGTCCGGTCGGCAGGCTCCATGCCGGCAGCTGAGCTGGATCCAACCGTTGTGACTGTAATGTCCGAAATGGGCTTGGACCAGGGCAAGGACTATCCGAAGCCGCTCACGGACGACGTCGTGCGGGCATCTGACGTCGTCATCACCATGGGCTGCGGGGATTCCTGCCCGATCTACCCCGGGAAACGCTACGAAGACTGGGACCTCACCGACCCCGCCGGTCAGTCCCTGGAGACGGTCCGGGTCATTCGCGACGAAATCCAGGCGCGCATCGAAACCCTCGTCGGCTCACTCCTGGCCGCAGAACAGAAAGAAGACACCAACTCATGACCGAAAGCACCAAGACTCCGCGCATCCTGTTCGTTTGCAGCAAGAACGGCGGCAAATCCCAACTGGCGGCCGGTCTCATGCGGGATCTCGCCGGGGACGACGTCACCGTTTACTCGGCAGGCACCAAGCCGGGCAGCACGCTGAACAACGAGGCCGTGGAATCCCTGAACGAACTCGGCATCAACATCACGGGGGAGTACCCCAAGGCCGTCACTGATGAGGTGCTTGACGCCGTCGACGTCGTTATTGTGCTGGGCACCGAAGCCAAGCTCGAAGCCCGCGAAGGCACCCGCTTCGAAACCTGGGAAACCGACGAACCTTCCACCCGGGGCATCGAAGGCACCGAACGCATGCGTCTCGTCCGCGACGACATCAACACCCGCGTCCGGAAGCTGTACGCGGAACTCACAGGCAACTGAGCCTGCCGGATCCCGGTCGTATCTGTATTGTTCGGCACGTCCGGCGCCATGGCTTAGCGCTGGCGGTGCCCGGACAGATACGGTAGTAGCATGACGTCACCCACCGCCACCGAGACATTACGCCCCAAGCGCAACATCCCAGCAGAAATCGCCCGTTCGTGGCTTCTGGTCAACGCGATGAAAACCGACCTGTTTGACCAGTCGGCTGTTTCGCGCGCTGACTCGATCATCCTGGACATCGAGGACGCCGTGGACCCGTCGCAAAAGGACGAGGCGCGCGGACACGTGATTGACTGGCTCAGCGGCGGCGGCCAGGCCTGGGTCCGCATCAACGATGCCACCAGCCCGTTCTGGGCCGATGACCTTGCAGGGCTGCGCGGTACGCCCGGCCTGCTCGGCGTAATGCTCGCCAAGACCGAATCAGCTGACCAGGTGACCGAAAGTTTCCACCGGATGGACGGCAAAACGCCCGTCATCCCGCTCGTGGAATCCGCTCTGGGCATCGAGGAAGCCAACAACATCGCCAAGGCCCAAGGTGCTTTCCGCCTGGCCTTCGGCTCCGGCGACTTCCGCCGCGACACCGGCATGGCGGCCACTCCCGAGGCCATGGCCTATCCGCGCGCGAAACTGGTGGTTGCCAGCCGCGTCGGCAACCTGCCCGGCCCCATCGACGGCCCCACCGTCGGCACCAACCACCCCATCCTGCGCGAGCAGACCGGCATCACCGTGATGATGGGGATGACCGGCAAGCTGTGCCTGGCCATCGACCAGACGAACGTCATCAACGAGGTCATCAGCCCCACCCCGTCGGACGTCGCCTGGGCCACGGACTTTATGTCCGACTTCGAGGCCAACGGCCGCGTCATCCGTGACGGCTCGGACCTGCCCCGCTTGGGCCGCGCCGAAAAGATCATGAAGCTCGCGGTAGCGTTCGGCGTGCAGCCGGCGCTGTAGCGCCACCCGTACACACAAGCACAGGAGACCCCGTGACCGATACCCGCTATCTGGTTCACGGGGTCTTTTGGGATGGCGCCCCGGCGCAGACGGTAAGGCACGACGGCGGCAGCCCGGTTCTGCGCCTCCAGTCACCGTCCGGGGATCTCCGTGAGGTCAGCCTCGGGGCGGGCGCCAGGCTCGGTTTCGCGGTGGCCGATCACGGCAGGTTCTGCCTAGGGCATTACAAGGTCCACTCAGCCAGCAGCCGAGACCTCATCCTGTGCCCGGCCAGCGCCCCCGCCGTGAAGGGCAAGCAGTGCGAACGCTGCTTTGTGCTGGACGATTCCCGCCTCATCCACGATTTCCACCGGGGCGGCCGTGTTCCGGACGGGCTGCGCACGTACCTCCTGCAGGATCACTGGCTCTACGTGGCCACGTTCGCCGGCGGCGCCAGCAAGGTGGGCACGGCGTCCCACCTGAGGAAATGGAACCGGCTCGCGGAACAGGGAGCGGTGGTGGCACGGTACGTTGCCAGGGCGGAGGACGGCCGGGTGGTTCGGCTCCTCGAGGACATGGTGACGCGCGAGGCCGGCCTGGCGCAGCAGGTCCGCTCCGCCGCCAAAGCCGAGGCCCTGGCGGGGCCATTGCCTGCGGCCGCCCTGGACGGCATCAATGAACGGCACGCGGCGGCGGTCCGCACGCTGCTGGGCCAGGCCGCCGTCGAAGGTTTCAGCACTGTGGACGAACTGTGGGTGCGGCCGGCGCAGGCTGCAGGGCTCTGTGCCCCAACGGCGCGCCACGCCTACCCGCATCCGTTGGAGCAGGGAAAGCACGGCTTCGGCATCACCGCGCTGAGCGGGACCAACGCCCTCGCCAGCGTGGCCGGAACGGACGCGGCATTTGTGGTGAACCTTGGCCGGCTGGCTGCCCGGACCATCGTCCTGGGGGACTTCGCCTCGGAGGTGCCGGCCGTGCAGGAATCGCTGTTCTGAACGTGCTCGGTAGACTGTCACGGTGCTCAAAGAATTCTGGGAGTCAGCGCCCACCTCGTACAAAGTCCTGGTCTTCGGCGCCATGGGCCTCATCGCCGTCGGGATCATCCTGAACCTGGTGGGCAACAACACCAACAACCGTGACCTCGCCATGGCGTCCCTTGCGGTCATCGGCCTAGGCCTGGTCCTGCACATTGCCGGGATTGTGGTCCGCGGCCAGACGATCCGGAAGAACCTCAAGCGTTAGCGGCAGCGTGCCGGAGCACGTGGCTGCGGGCGTGCTCCACAGCCTCGGGCAGGGACGTGAACAGGTGCTTGTGATGCCGCAGCGAGCGGATTACCCCGACGTTGGTCACGAGCTCGAGGTGTTGCGGCTGGACGCCCTTCAGCAGGACTGTCACGCCGCGCAGCTCCAGCGCCGAGATGACCTCCACCAGCGTGTGGGCCCCGGTGGCGTCGAGCATCCGCACCTGTGACAGCCGGATGATTGCCACCTGGATGTCCCGGACCTGGCTGATTTCCTGCAGGACGCGTTCCGCGGCGCCGAAGAACATGGCCCCGTCCAGCCTGAAGACCGCGATGTGCTCGTCCCCCTCCTCGCGCGGTCCCGGAATCTCCTCACGCTTCACGCCGCTGAGCGAGGCGAACTTCCGCAGCGTGAAGAGGGCCGCGGCGACAAGCCCGATCTCGATGGCCACGATCAGGTCGAAGGCCACGGTGATGAGCGCCGTCAGGACGAACACGAAGGCGTCGGCGCGGGTGGAACGCATGATGGCGGTGACCGTGTGCCTTGAAACCATGCGGGTTGCCGTGACCATCAGGATCCCGGCCAGGACCGCCAGCGGGATCTTCCCGACCAGACCGGCCGCCAGGTAGATGATGGCCAGCAGCACGAGCGCGTGAACAATCGCGGAGAGCCTGGTCTTGGCGCCGGAGCGTACGTTGACCGCGGTCCGGGCGATGGCACCCGTGGCCGGCATGCCGCCGAAGAACCCCGCCGCAACGGAGGCCAGTCCCTGCCCCATGAGCTCCCGGTCCGGGCTGTAAGCCCCGGAGGGCCTCCCGTCAGGGCCAACCATGCCGGCTGCCACCCGAGCGGACAGCAGGGACTCGATAGCGGCCAGCATCGCGATGGACACCGCGGGTATCAGCAGCCCGCTCAGCGCTGCCGGATCAAGGGACGGCATCGACGGTGCGGACAGGGAATGCGGCAGGGCGCCGATCCGTGGAATGTCCAGCTGCAGCAGCTCGGCCGCCACGGTGGCCAGCAGCACTGCGATCAGGCTCGCGGGCAGGGCTTTGCTCAGCTTCGGGAGCAGGAGCATCACGGCGGCCACACCCACCACGACGCCGAGCGTCTGAAGTACGGCGGGCAAGGTGGCCTGGGAGGCGCTCTCGAAGGCGGCCAGCAGGGTGTTGTGGCCCGGTATCGCCGCGGTGCCGGTGGCCATGGGGACCTGCTGCAGGAAGATGATCGCGGCGATGCCGAGCGTGAAGCCCTCCACCACCGGCCACGGGATGAAGGCCACCGCCCGGCCCAGCCCGCTGATGCCCAGGATGGCCACGAGCAGCCCTGCGATCAGGGAGACCAACGCGATGCTGCCGACGCCGTGCGTGGCGACGACCGGGGCCAGTACCACGACCATCGCGCCGGTGGGGCCGGAGACCTGGACGTGCGAGCCGCCCATGACCGCAGCCACCAGGCCGGCCACGACGGCGGTGATGAGTCCGGCTTCGGCGCCGACGCCGGAACTCACTCCGAAGGCCAGGGCCAGCGGCAGGGCCACAATCCCCACGGTGATGCCGGCCAGCAGATCCGTCTTCCAGGACGAGCGTAGCCCGTCATAGTCGCGGCGGGACGGCAGGAACCGGCTGAGATGCGCCAGGCCGGCACTCATGAATCGGAACCCTTCAGATGCTCGCTGGGCAGTCCCTGCGCGAGTTTGAGCTGTTCGTTGGAATCGGCCAGGCTGTCGAGGAGGAAGGTCCGGGCGATGGCCAGCAATTCGGCGATCTTCGGATGGGCCAGCCGGTAAGTCACGGTGTTTGCGGAACGGACCGAGGTCACCACCCCGTGCCGGCGCAGGGTGGCGAGATGCTGGGAAAGGTGGGAGGCCTCAAGTCCGGTTTCGGCAAGCAGGTAGCTCACAGCAGCCGTTTTCTCCGGAGCGGCAGCCAACAGTTCCAGGATCCGGATCCGTGCCGGGTGGGCAAGGGCTTTGAACAGGTTGGCTTTGATCTCGTAGAGCGGAGCCTGGGCGGAAGACAACATGGGCGGCGCTCCTGTGTGGAATAGCGGACCAGGCAAGCACCGCTAAACGGGCGACTTGATGGAATGATAAATTCATCATATCAAGATGTGGCAAGACTCTCCCGGTCGCCTGGCAACGATAGGCTTGAGGCCATGACTATCAATCCGGACCTGCAGGGCCGCAGCTACCCTGCCGCAGAGGTTTACGACGTCGGCCGCGAGAAGATCCGCGAGTTCGCCCGCGCGGTCAAGGCCACGCACCCAGCCCATTTTGACGTCGAGGCCGCGAAGGCCCTCGGACACAAGGATTTGGTGGCACCACCCACGTTCGCCATCATCATCGCCCAGCGCGCCGATGCCCAGCTGATCGAGGATCCGGACGCCGGCATCGACTTCTCCCGCGTGGTCCACGCCGACCAGCGCTTTATCCACCACCGCCCCATCTTTGCCGGCGACCGACTGGTTGCCGAACTGCACGTTGACGGTGTCCGGGCCATGGGCGGCGGGGCCATGATCACCACCCGCCAGGAAATTTTCGCCCTGGCCGACGGCGGCAACGGGTCGCGCGAGGCAGTCGCCACCACCACGTCATCCATCCTCGTCCGCGGAGAGGGACAGTAACCATGAGCCCCAGCTTCCACGAACTCAGCGCCGGCCAGGACATCGGCAGCCGCACCATCGAGGTCACCCGCACCGACCTGGTCAAGTACGCCGGCGCCTCCGGCGACTTCAACCCCATCCACTGGAACGAAGCCTTCGCCACCGGCGTGGAATTGCCCGGCGTCATTGCCCACGGCATGTTCACCATGGGTGCCGCCGTGCAGCTGGTGACCGACTGGGCAGGCGACCCCGCCGCCGTCGTCGACTTCCAGACCCGCTTCACCAAGCCGGTCCTGGTTACTGACACCACCGGAACCACGGACGCCGGGGCCACCATCGAGGTCAGCGGCGCCATTGGAAAGCTCGACGCCGAGGCGGGCACCGCCCGCGTTGACCTCACCGTGGTTGCTGCCGGCCAGAAAGTGCTGATGAAGGCCCAGGCCGTCGTCAGGCTTTCATGATCCTTTGACCGTCAACACAACTGCCGCTGCCGAGGTCACTGCCTGGCGCAATGCCGTGGTGGTTGCCTATGCCGGCAGTGGGCTGGCCTTCGCGTCCTGGGTTTCCCGGCTTCCGGCGATCCGCGACGGGCTGGACCTGACCCCCGGCACTGTCGGTTTACTGTTGCTGTGCATGACCCTGGGATCGTTCGTCTCGGTGTCCGCATCGGGGCTGATTGTGCTCCGCCTGGGCTCCAAGCGGACCATCCGCACCGGCGCCATCATGGTGGCCTGCGGCATGGCCATCGCCGGATTTGGAACGTCGGTCCTGGCCACGCCGGTCGCGGTGGCCGTGGGACTTGCCGTCATCGGACTCGGCTCCGCCAGCTGGAGTACGGCCTCCAACGTCGAGGGCGCCTCGGTGGAACGGGCGGTGGGCCGGCACATCATGCCCAGGCTCCACGGCGCGTTCAGCCTCGGCACCGTGGCAGGTGCAGGCCTTGGCGCGTGGGCCGCAGCTGCCTCCGTCCCGGTGTTTTGGCACCTGGCCGCGGCCGGCGTCGTGGTTGCCGTCTCGGTGACGACGGCGGCAGCCTGGTTCCGTGCAGATGTCACCCCGGTCGCGGGGGAGCGGAAGTATGTACCGGACAACTTCGAGGACCCGTTCACGGGCCCGATCCCCATTGTCACCGCCGGGGCGCCGGCTGACGGCTCCGGTGCACCACTGGACAACAAGCGCAAAATCGCGGAGGCCTGGCGCGACCGGCGCACCTTGCTGCTCGGAGTCATGGTCCTTGGGCTTGCTTTGGCCGAAGGTGCAGCAGGGGACTGGGTGGCCCTGGCCCTCGCCGACGGGCACGGCCAGACCGACGCCGCCGGAGCCGCCGGCTACGGGCTCTTCGTGACCTTTATGACCATCGGACGCTTCGCCGGCACAGTGGTCCTGGACCGCTTCGGCCGGATCCCCGTAATGCGCTGCTGCGCCGCGCTGGCGGTCTTCGGGCTCGGTCTTTTTGTCTTTGCCCCCGTTCCCTGGCTCGCCTTTGTTGCCCTGGCCATCTGGGGACTCGGCGCCTCGCTGGGCTTCCCGGTGGGCATGTCCGCCGCCGCGGATGATCCCGCCAAGGCTGCGGCCCGCGTCTCAGTGGTCTCTACCATCGGCTACGGCGCGTTCCTGTGCGGGCCGCCGCTGTTGGGACTGTTGGCTGAACACGTGGGCATCCTGCACTCGCTGCTGGCCGTGATGGTCATGCTGGTGGCCACCTTCCTGCTCTCGCCGGTGGCCGGGAAAGTTACCTAGTGTTGGTCTAAGTTAGTGTGGTCTGGTGACTTCCACTTTGCTTTCTGCCCTGACCACGGCCGCCGTCGGGGGCCCCGCCGGCAAATATGTTGAGGCCAGCACCGAGGCGGAGATCATCGACGCCGTCCGCACAGCTGACGCCGCGGGGGAGCAGGTCCTCATCATCGGCGGCGGCTCCAACCTCCTGATTTCCGACGACGGGTTCCCCGGCACCGTGATCAGGATCGCCTCGGAAGGGTTCACCGTCAACGCCGAGGATTCCTGCGGCGGCGTGGCGGTGGTGGTCCAGGCGGGCCACAACTGGGACGCCTTGGTGGAGCACGCCGTGTTGCACGCGTGGTCCGGCATTGAAGCACTCTCAGGCATCCCGGGCGCCACCGGCGCCACGCCGGTGCAGAACGTCGGGGCCTACGGCTCTGACGTATCCCAGACCATCGCGGCGGTGCGCACCTGGGACCGGACCAGAAACGCGGTCCAGAGCTTCACCAACTCCGAGCTGAAGTTCGGCTACCGCGATTCCATCCTCAAGCAGACCACGGTAGACGGCTCACCCCGCTACGTGGTGCTGACCGTGGAATTCCAGCTGCCGCTGGGCCGGATGAGTGCGCCCATCCGCTACGCCGAACTGGCCCGCTCACTGGGCGTTGAGCCAGGCAAACGGGCGTACTCCAACGATGTCCGCCGGGAAGTTCTGCGGTTGCGGGCTTCCAAGGGCATGGTCCTCGACCCGGACGATCGGGACACGTATTCCACCGGGTCCTTCTTCACCAACCCGATAGTCCCCGTGGACGTGGCGGCAACGCTGCCGGAGTCCGCACCGCAGTACCCCGCGGGGGCGGACGGTCTGGTGAAGTTGTCCGCCGCGTGGCTCATAGACCAGGCAGGGTTCGGCAAAGGCTATGGCCTGGAGGAGGGCAGCGCCTCCGGCGGGCGGGCGTCACTGTCCACAAAACACACGCTGGCCATCACCAACCGCGGCTCGGCCAGCGCCAAGGACATGCTGGCCATCGCGCGCGCGGTGCGTGCCGGCGTCGTAGAACGTTTTGGCATTGAACTCCACCCGGAACCGTTGCTCATCGGCCTGGCGCTCTAGGTCAGCTCGTTGAAGGCATCAGCCTGCTTGCATGACCGGCGCCAGGCGCCCGTCAACGGCGCCGATCAGCCGGACGTTCGTGGCCATGCCCAGCAGGGCGGCGGCCCAACCGGTCAGCGCCAAATATGGCCCCATAAACAGCCAGACCATAAGTCCCGGAACCGCCGGGTGGGTCGCGGCTGCAAGAATGCAAACCACCAAACCGATCAGGGCGGTGGCATGGGCGAGGATCCAGAGCAGCCGGCCGCTGACGGGATAGAGCTTCCAGTCACGGACAATGCGGACCTTGCCGCGGCCCACCCGGATACCGGGAAAAAGCACGGCGTACCCTCCGCCGAGCGACAGGAACAGGGAAGGCAATAAGAGTTCCAGGGGTGCCTCGCCGCCGCCTCCCGGGAATCCCAGGGGCTGGAAACCAATGGCCGGGGCCAGCCCGGTGGCCACGCCGGCCAGGACCGATACGGTCCCTGCCACCAGCCATGCCTGTGTTCCGCGCGCGAACAATTGCCACAAACTCCCCAAAGTCATGCTTACACCCTATCGGGCCAGGTCCTACGATGAGGACATGGCAGTGAACCGTGTAAGCCCCAAGATGATGGGCAGGTTACGCCTTGCCTCTCAAGGACTCCTCGGTCCCGGACTCGGCTCCGTAGAAGGCGCGGTCCGCTGGATGACGGCCACGCAGGCTCAGGACCTGCAGGCCGCGCTCTGGGCCATCGGCCTCCGCGTTCCGGGCGCAGGGTTGACTGACGTGCGCGCCGCGTTGGACAGCGGAAGGGTGGTCCGGTCCTGGCCGATGCGCGGCACCCTGCACCTGGTGGCTCCAGAGGATCTGCGCTGGATGCTGGACCTCACCACCGAGCGTCTTAGCCTCATCATTGCCGGCCGGCATCGGGAACTGGACATCACATGGGCGGACATCGAGAAGTGCCGCGACGTTGCCCTGGAGCGGATTGCGGCCGGCGGTCCCGTGAGCCGGACCGAACTCTTCGAGGTGTTTGAGGCGGCCGGGCAGCCCACCACCGGACAGCGGGGGATCCATATCCTGGGGACCCTCTGCCGGCACGCCTGGTTGGTTCAAGGGCCGTTGGCCGGGAACCAGCAGCTGCTGGTGGCCTTCGATGACTGGATTCCGGTGTCGCGCGAGCTGGAGCGGCAGGAAGCGATCGCCGAGTTCATGCTGCGCTATTTCCGCAGCCACGGCCCTGCCACCGTCCGCGACTTCGCCTGGTGGACGCAGATTCCCCTGACCGACGTTCGGGCAGCGTTTGAGCTGGTCAGTGGGCAACTGGTGGAGCTGGAATTCGGGGGCGTCCACTACTGGATGTCACCGGAGACTGCATCAATGCTCGACGACGGCGTGCCCGGGCAGCGGTCCGTCCTCCTCTTGCCGGGCTTCGACGAGTTTGTGCTGGGCTACATGGACCGGAGCCTTGTGCTGGCCCCTGAGCACGCCAACAAGATCGTCCCGGGCGGTAACGGAGTGTTCAAGAAGTCCGTCGTGGCCCGGGGAGAGGTGATCGGCACGTGGGCGCGGGCCGGCACGACACGGAGCGCCGCCGTCGTGCCTGAGCTGTTTGACGACTTGAAGCCACTCGGACCCGCTGCGCAGGCGGCGTTCAACAGGGCCGCCGAACAGTATCTCGCATTCCTGGCCAGCTAGCCGGGCCAACCCGCGCGGCCCAGGACGCCGACGCAAGCGGCCTTGCCAAGCACGCGCTGCCCTGCCAAGCACGCGCTGCCCTGCCCAGCACTCGCTGCCCTGCCCCGCAAAAGCGGTGCGGGGCAGCACCGTTCCTGCGGGGCACGGCCGTTCAAGCGGCGGGTGGCAAGCGGGGAAGCAGCGCAGGATACCGGAAGAATCGGATGCGGGTATTCCTGCCGAGGGTTGTCCACATAACGTGGCCGCCACCTACCCGGGCCATTCATGGTCCGAGAACCTTGGACCATGAATGGCGACAAAGTCCGTGTGCTCCTGGATGGGCGCTGGCCAGCCTTCCCCGTTGACTCCACGCAACAGTTGGACGCGGCAGGGCTGGACGAGCGGGTCCTGACGGCGGCGGTCCGCAGCGGAATCCTCCTGCGCCTTCGACGCGGAGCTTACGTCCGGAGTGCTGACTGGAAGGGAGCGGAGCCGTGGACCAGGGACGCCCTGCGGATCCAGGCGCACTTCCTGTCCACCGCCGGGGCCTGCCGCTACAGCCATATCAGTGCCGCCAGACTGCACGAGTGTCACGTCTGGGATGCCGGGGCCATGGTCCACGTCACCACGGACTACGCCAACTCGACGAAAAGTGCCGGCACGGACGTCCGCACCCACCGGATGGACCTGCAACCCGTAGATATGACAACGCTGTGGAGCATGGATGGCAAAGAGATTCTGACTACCGGCATTGAACGGACCGTCCTGGACTGCGCCCGTATCCTGCCACTGGAGCAGGCAGCCGTGATCGGCGACCACGCGCTGCGCAAGGGAGCCGGGATCGACAGTATGCGGCAACTTCTGGACGTGGGACCGGTCAAACGCGGGAACCGGCGGGCGCTGGATCTGCTGGCGGCCCTGGATGGGCGATCGGAATCGGTGGGGGAGACGCGCACCAGGCTGCTGCTGCGATCATTCGATCTGCACATGTTCATTCCGCAGTTCGAGATTCAGGCGCCAAGTGGTCAATTCAGGGCAGACTTCGCGGATCCGATAACCCGCATAGTGATTGAGTTTGATGGCAGCGGCAAATACACCGACTACAGGCCCACGGAGGAGGTGCTGCTCGCAGAGCGTCGCCGGGAGAACGCACTGATCGAAGAAGGCTGGCTGGTCCTTCGACTTGAGTGGAAGCACTTGGCGTATCCCGCAGAAGTGCGGCGCCGGCTGTTGGCCATGATGGACCGGTCCAGGATCTTGCGTGCGTCAGGCTTGGCGTGCTGAACGCAAAGACGGCCCTGCCCCGCACGAGCGGTGCAGGGCAGCACCGTTCCTGCGGGGCAGGGCCGTTCAAGTGGCAGGGGATCCGCGCGAGGTTACAGGTTCCCGGTGGCGATGTTGAGCATGCGGCGCAGCGGCTCGGCGGCGCCCCAGAGCAGCTGGTCACCCACGGTGAAGGCGCTGATGTATTCCGGGCCCATTTCCATCTTGCGTATGCGGCCCACGGGGATGTCCAGCGTGCCGGACGCGGCAACGGGGGTCAGCCCGGCCATGGAGTCTTCCTTGGTATTCGGGATGACCTTGGCCCACTTGTTGTCCTCGGCCAGGAGCTTTTCGATCTCGGCCACGGAGAGGTCCTCGCGGAGCTTGAGCGTCAGCGCCTGCGAGTGCGAACGCATCGCGCCGATCCGGATGCACAGGCCGTCCATGATGATCCGGTTTTCGTCCGAGGTGCCCAGGATCTTGTTGGTTTCAACGCCGGCCTTCCACTCTTCCTTGGACTGTCCGTTGCCGAGGTCCGCGTCGATCCACGGGATGAGGGAACCGGCCAGCGGCACGCCGAACTGGGTGGCGTCGATGTCGGAGCGCTGATGGGCCAGGACCTTGCGGTCAATTTCGAGGATGGCCGACGCCGGGTCGTCCAGTTCCGAGCTGACCTCGGCATTCAGCGTGCCGAACTGGCTGAGCAGTTCGCGCATGTGCCGGGCGCCGCCGCCGGAGGCCGCCTGGTAGGTCATGGATGTGCCCCACTCGACCAGGCCGTTCTTGAACAGCCCGCCGAGGCCCATGAGCATGCAGGAAACGGTGCAGTTGCCGCCGATGAAGTCCTTCGTGCCGTTGACCAGGCCCTTGTCGATGACGTCGCGGTTGATCGGGTCCAGCACGATGATCGAGTCGTCGTTCATGCGCAGCGTGGAGGCGGCGTCGATCCAGAGGCCGTCCCAGCCGCGGCCACGCAGCTCGGTGTGCACGCGCTTGGTGTAGTCCCCGCCCTGGGCGGTGACAATAATGGGCAGCTTAGCCAGCGTGTCGACGTCAAACGCGTCCTCAAGCTTGCCGGCGGCGCCAGCGGCAGCGCCGGCAATCGACGGGGCGGCACCTCCCGCGTTTGACGTGGAGAAGAACACCGGGTTGATGTTGGCGAAGTCGCCCTCGTCCTGCATGCGCTGCATCAGGACGGAGCCGACCATGCCGCGCCATCCGACCAGGCCGACGGAGGGGGTAGCTGCTGTAGTCATTCGTCCAGTTTAGACGCCGGATCGCGCAGGGCGCAGTCGGTTACGTCACTCCCGTAGGGATGGGGTACGTCGGCGTGCAGGGAAAAATTGGCGTCAGCTGCGGTTGGTTTCCTCCAGCACCGCGGCTTTGCGGAGTCGCAACGCGTAGAAGGCGCCGAAGGCAAACACCTGCGTTACCACCACTAGCACGATGGCTCCGGCGATCTTGTTGCCGCCCAGGATCATGGTCAGGCCAACGATCGCAGACAGCAGCGCGAGCAGCGGCAGCAGCATGTAGCCCAGCACAAACAGTGTTTCCGGTTTTTTCAACATCTCAGCCCTGCGTCCTAATCCATTTGGTAAACCTGTAGCGCGTTCCGTTGGCTGCCGTCAGCCATCCGTCTGGCGGGACGGACGCCGCCGCCTCCCAGGTCTCATCGAGCTCGGGAGCGAACGTGTCGCCGTCGGCCTCCACATCGATGGTGGTGACTACCGCGACGTTGGCGAGTTCGGTGGACTGGCGGAAGACTTCGCCGCCGCCCAGGATCCACACGGTCCCGCCGCCGTCGACGAACTGCGACTCAAGGAGGGCATCATCCAGGGAGGGGACCACGACGGCGCCCTCCGCCTCGGGCGATTCGCCCCAGTTTTTCTGCCGGGTGATCACAATGTTCGTCCGGCCGGGCAGGGGACGGTACTTGTCCGCGAAGGACAGCCACGTCTTGCGCCCCATGATCACGGGGTGCCCCATGGTGAGCCGGTTGAAGTGCTTCAGATCCTCAGGGAGGTGCCAGGGCATATCGCCGTCCTTGCCGATCACACCGCCGGACGTCTGCGCCCAGACAAGGCCGACGCCGGTCACGGAACCGGCGAGTTCCTGCGTAAAGTCCTGGGGGTCTGCTGCGTTCTCGGTGCTCATACGGCGATCGGGGCCTTGATCGTGGGGTGGTGCTGGTAGCCCACCACTTCGAAATCCTCGAGCGTGTAGTCGAAGATCGACGCCGGCTTCCGGGTGATCAACAGCAGCGGGTATTCATACGGTTCCCGGTCCAGCTGCTTCAGGACCTGGTCCATGTGGTTCTCGTAGATGTGGACGTCGCCGCCCGTCCATACAAACTCGCCAGGCTCCAGCCCCACCTGCTGCGCGATCATGCACGTGAGCAGGGCGTAGGAGGCGATGTTGAAGGGCACGCCCAGGAACATGTCCGCCGAGCGCTGGTATAGCTGGCAGGACAGTTTGCCATCAGCCACATAGAACTGGAAGAACGCGTGGCACGGGGGCAGCGCCATGTCCTTGAGCTCGGAGACGTTCCAGGCAGAGACGATGTGCCGGCGCGAGTCCGGGTTGGTCTTGAGGTTCTCCACCAGCTCGGCGATCTGGTCAACATGGCCGCCGTCAGGGGTGGGCCAGCTGCGCCACTGGACGCCATAGACCGGGCCGAGTTCGCCTTCCGCGTCGGCCCACTCGTTCCAGATGCTGACGCCCTGGTCCTGCATCCATTTGACGTTCGATTCGCCGCGCAGGAACCACAGCAGCTCCACCGCTACGGACTTGAAATGCACGCGTTTGGTGGTGATCAGCGGGAAGCTCCGGCCAAGGTCAAAGCGCAGTTGACGGCCGAAAACGCTGGTGGTTCCGGTGCCCGTGCGGTCGGATTTGTGCGTGCCATGGGCCAGGACATCGCGCAGGAGGTCTTCATAAGGCGTCGGGATGCTCACGGCTAAAGTCTACCGGGCCAAGTCCTGCCGACCCCGCAAGGGTCCCGCGGCCGGCCTCAGCGTTGGCCGCCGGCCGCGCATCGGATCAGCCCTTCCTCAGCTTGCCGCGGACCAGATCCAACAGGAGTTCATCGGTGAGCCGGGCGTCGCGCCCGGCATTGACCAGAAGGTCGACGGCGGCAGTCACCGCTTCCGGAACCGGCCCGCCTGCCTGCTGGGCGCCGCCCGGTGCCGGCTGCGCGACGACGGTGCCGTTCCGCCGTCGGGATTCAATGAATCCGGCAGCCTCAAGTTCTTTGTATGCCCGCGCGACCGTTCCGGCGGCGATGCCCAGATCGGCGGCCAGGCTGCGGACAGTGGGCAGCCTGCTTCCGGCGGTGAGTGTTCCGGTGGCGATCAGGGAGCTGATCTGCGAGCGGATCTGTTCATACGGTGGGGTTGCCGAGCGCAGGTCCACGGAGATGCCGGCGTTCACGGCACCACTTCCCGGACAGGCTTCACCGATGTGGCCGGAGTCCGGGCGAAACCCTTGACCGGGATGACGGCGATCACCACGCCGGCGGCCACGAGCAGCACCCTGGCAATGATGGCCGGTTGCCACGGGGCTGCCCAGGTTGTTGCCGGCAGGCCTAGCAACGGCGGCCAGGCCTGGCTTGCCGTCATCAGCAGCACGCCTGCTTGGGCTGTGCAGTACGCGGCAAAGGTCCGCACCACACGATGGACCGTGATGGCCCGCAGCGCGGCGTCCAGGCCGTGGATGTCGGTGGATATGCTGCGACGCCTCCGGGCCGCAACAACCGGCAGGCTGGCGATGGCCGCGACGGCCGCCGTCGCCACCGCGGCGATCACCCAGCCGGGAGAACCATCGGGGGGCGTGCCGCCCGGGCGCAGGAAACCGTCCAGCCCGGCCTCACGCAGTTCCCATTCCCCCGCAGCAGTCAGCACCGTGATCGCGACGAAGAGTGCGAAGGCGACGATCGCCGTGGTGAGCAAGGCCGGGCTCACCACCTGCCGCGGCCATGTCCGCGGTATCCCGTGGGTGCCATAGTTGCGCTGGAGCAGCAGTTCGCCGGCCCCAGCCACCAGCAGAACCGCTGCCGCCATCAGCGCGACAAATGGCACCGGCAGCCCCGGAACGCCGGCGCCGGGGAAATAGAGACCGGGCACGAACAACCCCAGTACGGCGGCTGCTACCGGAGTGAACCCCATGGCTGCCCCAAGGGACACTACAAGACGGGTTGCCGGATGCGCGGCGGCCGAAGTTTGTGGGAACGCCTGCCTGCTGCCGTTGCCGTTGACCTGGACGCTGGGCAGCTTGGGTGGCGCCCACCCCCACATGACCAGCAGCACCACGAACGCCGCGAATCCGGCCGGGTTGGTCCAGCTGGTTACATTGGCGGCCGGATCGGGCCGGGCAGCAAAGTTGCCCGCCACCGCGGCAAGCCCGGCGGCGATGGTTGCGACGGTCCTCAAGAGCCTGTTCATGGCGATGGTCCGCAGCAGGTCGTTTTCCGGTGCATCCAGGGCCTCGAGCTGCCTCCGGTGGCTGGTGAGTTTGAGCACCAGCGCGGTTCCCAACGCCAGGGTCAGCCAGGCGGTGCCCAGGCAGGCGGCCAAAACGTAGCCCTGGATCCGGCCGTCCCCACCGGTGCGCCTGAAACTGCTGGGGCCTTCCTGCAAAGCGCCATACGGGATGGCGTCGTAGGCGGGAAGGCCAGCCATAAACCCGATCTGCAGCGCCGAACCGACAAAGATCGCAGCGACAGTCCAGGCGAGGGTACGGGGCAGGTAGTCCCGGACGCGGCGGATCTCCAACGAGGCCAGCCGGCGGGGGAGCCGGGGTCCGGGGTAGCTCAGCTGCCCGACGGCATGGACCGCGAGGCAGCCCAGGACCGGCCACGCCAAAGCTCCAAGGATGCTTGTTGGCGTGGCCAGGGTGGGCGATGTGTTGCCCGCCGGAAGGATGCCCGCAGTCCCCGCGTCCTGCAGGGAGCTAGCCAACCATCCGATCACGCCGATCCACAGCGCATGCTGGGAAACCGTCACGGCGGTGGTCCCGCCGCCCGGGGCCCTGATCACCCACCGCAGCAGCAGGTACAGGCCGGCGGCCAACAGGAACGGCCACAACAGGACCATGGGGGGCACGTTGTGAACCGCTATTTCGAGACCGTCGACGCCCGGCACATCATCCCCCAGATTTTGCGCATCAATGTACTAAGTATTTGATACAAACATCTCGGGGTCAACAGGCTGTGGCGTCGCGGCCGGGCGTGCCGAAAACCTAGTCGTCGAAGGGCTTGAACTGCTCCACTGCCACGATGCGGCGCCTGTTGTCGATGGCCACGTGGCACACCACCAGCTCACCAGGGGACAGGTACGGGTCAGCGTCCGGCAGGAGCGCGCGCACGCGGCCTGGCATGTGCTTGCCCAGCTGGCCCAGGATGGTGGGCAGTGCGGGACGGTGCGTGCAGACGGCGACGGGCCGTGCCTTCTCCAGGAGCGACTCAACGGCGGCAGCGGTTTTTTTGGGGGTCCTGGCGTGCCGGTGTTCCGTCAGCGCTTCCACCAGTTTGACCTTGGCCCCTGTTGCCCTCAGGTATGGCGACACGGTTGAAACGCAGCGCTGCCAGGGACTCGTCACCACGCGCGGTGGCTTCCAGACCTGCAGCAGCCGGCCCACGGCCTGCGCCTGCCTGATTCCCGTCGCGGCCAGGGGCCGTTCACCCTCGGCTTTGGACCAGGACGAGCGGGGCTTGGCCTTTGCATGCCGCACCACAATCAGCGGCCACGTGTTGAGGTCACCCCTGCCATGGGCTGCCCGCAGATACTCCAAGGGAACGACGTCGGTCGGATTGGACAGCAGCCCCGCGGCCGTTTCAGGGGCGCACCACACCACGCGGTCCACCTCCTTGCCGTCGGGAACGAGGTGGGCGCCGTTGACGTGGACCGCCCAATAGTGGACCACTTTCAGTCCGGTCGCCACCCGGTAGTGGATGGGTGGCAGCGGAATGCCCAGGGGCGCATCAAGTCCGATCTCCTCCTGCACCTCACGGGCCGCGCATTCGGGAAGGGTCTCGCCGGCGTCGATCTTGCCTTTGGGCCAGGACCAGTCGTCATATCGCGGACGATGGATCAGCAGGACTTCGAGACCTTCGGAGTTGATACGCCAGGGCAGCGCCCCCGCGGCGACGACGGCGACTGCCTCGCCGGGATGGTCTGTTTGGTCTGCTACGAGGATGTCGCTCGCCAACGCCGTAGCCCTACCGCCGGCTCAGGCTGCGCTGGCGGGTGCGCGACGCCAGCAGCCAGGACTGGATGTCGTCGAGGTGGCTGCCGTCGTCGGCAATGTGCTGCCGGTTCCACAGGCCCTGGCTATCCAGATGCCAGCTGGCTGTCTCCGGATCCATGTAGCGGCGCAGCAGGTTAAGGACGTAGCTGATGTCGTCGGGATTGGACAGCTGGACCAGGGCCTCGACCCTGCGGTCCAGGTTCCGGTGCATCATGTCGGCGGAGCCGATGTAAACCACAGGATCGCCGCCGTTTGCGAAGGCGAACACCCGGGAGTGTTCCAGGAATCGGCCCAGCACGGAGCGCACGGTGATGTTGTCGCTGAGGCCCGGAACGCCGGGACGCAGCGAGCAGATGCCGCGCACAATGACGTCCACCATCACGCCGGCCTGGGACGCGCGGTAGAGGGAGTCGATGATGGCTTCGTCCACCATGGAGTTGACCTTGATCTGCACCCTGGCGGCCAGTCCGGCCCGGGCGTTGCGGATCTCGGTCTCGATGCGGTCGATCAGCCCGGAGCGGACGGAGCGGGGAGCAACCAGGAGCCGCTTGAACGTGGACTTCGGCGCATAGCCGGAGAGCTGGTTGAACAGTTTGGAAAGGTCCTCGCCCACCTGGTCGTTGGCGGTCAGCAGGCCAAGGTCCTCGTAGTAGCGGGCCGTGCGGGGGTGGTAGTTGCCGGTGCCGATGTGGCAGTAGCGGCGCAGTCCGTCCACTTCCTGGCGGACCACCAGCGACAGCTTGCAGTGGGTTTTCAGGCCCACGATGCCGTAGACCACATGCACGCCGGCCTGTTCCAGCTTGCGGGCCCAGGAGATGTTGGCCTGCTCGTCGAACCGGGCCTTGATCTCCACGAGGGCCAGCACCTGCTTGCCGGCCTCGGCGGCATCGATCAGGGCGTCAACGATGGGGGAGTCGCCGGAGGTCCGGTACAGGGTCTGCTTGATGGCCTGGACCTTGGGGTCCGCGGCCGCCTGTTCCAGGAACGCCTGCACGGAGGTGGAGAAGGAGTCGTACGGGTGGTGGAGCAGGATGTCGCGGCGGCGCATGGCCGAGAAAACGTTGGCGGCCTTGGACGTCTCGGACTCGTTGAGGAACCGGGACGTGTGCGGCATGTGCTTGGGGTAGTGAAGGTCGGCACGGTCAATTCCGGCAATGACGGACAGGCCGCGGAGGTCCAACGGAGCCGGGAGCGAGTACACCTCGGACTCTTCCACTCCGAGCTCACGGATGAGCAGGGCCCGGATGTTCGGGTTGATGTCGTGGGTGACCTCGAGACGGACGGGCGGGCCGAACCGGCGGCGCAGCAGTTCCTTCTCCAGCGCCTGCAGGAGGTTCTCGGCGTCGTCCTCTTCCACCTCGAGGTCCTCGTTGCGGGTGACGCGGAAGATGTGGTGTTCCAGGACTTCCATGCCGGCGAAGAGCTTGTCCAGGTGGACGGCGATGACTTCCTCAAGCGCGATGAAACGCGCCACGCGTCCCGCCACGGCCCCGGCCCGCGGACCGTCGATGGAGATCAGGCGGGGAAGCTGGTCCGGAACCTTGAGGCGGGCGAAAAGTTCCTTGTCACTCACGGGGTTGCGGACCACCACGGCCAGGTTGAGGGAGAGGCCCGAAATGTAGGGGAACGGGTGTGCCGGGTCCACGGCCAGCGGTGTCAGGATCGGGAAGACCTTTTCGGCGAACATGGCGCTGAGCTGCTGCTTGGCGGTGTCGTCCAGTTCGTCCCAGTGCATCAGGTGGATGTGCTCATAGGCCAGGGCGGGGCGGATCTGTTCGGCGTAGACCTGGGCATGGCGCTGCTGGAGTCGGTGGGCTTCGTCCCCGATCTTCTCCAGCACCTCCACCGGGCTAAGGCCGGCAGGGGAGGGCACGGCGAGGTTGGTGGCGATGCGCCGCTTCAGGCCCGCCACCCGGACCATAAAGAACTCGTCCAGGTTGGACGCGAAGATGGACAGGAAGGCCACGCGTTCCAGGAGGTGGAGCGTAGGATCTTCGGCGAGCTCGAGGACACGGGAGTTGAAAGCCAGCCAGCTGAGCTCGCGGTCCAGGAAACGGTCCGGCCGGATGTCCCCTTCGGGCACAAGGTTGGGTGCAAACTCGGGGATGTCGATCCGGTCCTGCGTTGCGCGCGAGGCAGGGACTTCAGATGAGCCGAAGCGCGCGCGCACCGGCGCTGAAGCGCCCTCGGACGTGACTGTTCCGGCGGGTTCCGGTTTCATGGTCTCTCCTCTTACCTGGCGCTTGATGTTGGCCTTCGGCCGGCGCGGTTCTTTACCAACCTTACAATCAATCAGCGTCCACAAGCCCTAGATTTCGGGCCACCCGAAGTCGTTAGTCACACGAGTGGGATAACTCACCCGGGCGCCACTAAACGGAGGCCAGCGGTCCGTACATCACGTCCATATCCCAGCGTGTGAAGCCCAGGCCCCGGTAGAGGGAAACGGCAGCGGTGTTGTCGGCATCCGTGTAGAGCATGACGGCGTGAAGCCCCAGGCCCTGCAGATGCCTGATGCCAGCCACTGTGAGTGCTTTGCCCAGGCCAATACCTTGCGCGGCCGGTGTGACGCCCACCGCGTAGACCTCGCCAATCGCCGGGTGGGCGCCGTGGCGCGGATGCACCTTGGTCCAGTGGAATCCCAGCAACCGGTCCTCGGCGTCCACGGCCAACAGGAAGCCGGCGGGATCAAACCAGTCCTCGGCCATGCGGGCATCCAGGTCCGCGCGGGACATCGAGCCCTGCTCGGGGTGGTGGGCAAATGCGGCGCGGTTCGCAGCCAGCCAGCGGTCCTCGTCCTTGCCCGGCACAAAGGCGCGGAGTGTGACGCCATCCGGCAGGCCGACGTCGGGCAGTTCTGCCGTGGCGGTGGTCAGCCTCATCTTCCAGAGTTCGCGCACCGGACCGTAGCCGTAGCGGGCGGCGAGGTCCGCGGCTGCCTCGTGGTTGCCGTGGGACCAGGCCTTCAGTCCATCCAGGCCTCGCCCCGACTGGAGTGCGCCGACAAGCCGGTCCGCCACGCCCTGGTTGCGGTAGCTGGGGTGGACGGCAATTTCCAGCACTCCGCTGCCGTCCGGCTCCTCCACAACAACGGCAAACCCGGCCAGGTCCTGGCCGGAGGAGGGATCGGAGTCCTCGTCCGGCGCGTAGAGCGCCAGGGTCAGGAGGGAGTGCTCGGCAGAGTCCCCGGCGCGGAGCGTCACCACCGTTTGCTCGGAAAGCGAGGGGTTGCCGTCAGACTCCTCGGCAGCTGCGAGGAGCGCCACGCAGTCCTTCAGCAGCTGTTGTTCCAGACCGCCGTGGACAATAAGGACGGGCCATTTTTCCGGGTGCGCAGGACTCATGAGGCTAGGCTATACGCCCCGGCCGGACGGCGCTCCGATTTGATGGCCTCGGGGCAGGCACGTATAGTCAATATCTCACCCGCCGGTAACGGTGGGAAACGAGGGGGATCCACCAGTGGGGTGGCCTCGATACGTTCGACCCGTATGTCCTCCACAAATACAGCCTGACTAAGACAGCAACAGCCCCGGACCACTGGTCCGGGGCTGTTGCTGTCTGAACGGTGTCAGGCTTCCGTCAGTTCGTCTTCCTGCTGCCGCACCAGGGTCAGGCGGTAGCCGACGTTCCGGACCGTGCTGATCAGGTTTTCGTGGTCCGCGCCGAGTTTGGCACGCAGCCGCCGGACGTGGACATCCACGGTGCGCGTGCCGCCGTAGTAGTCATAGCCCCACACTTCGGTGAGCAGTTGCTGGCGGGTGAAGACGCGGCCGGGGTGCTGGGCCAGGTATTTGAGGAGTTCGAATTCCTTGAACGTCAGGTTCAGCGGGGCGCCGTTGACGCGGGCAGTGTAGCTCGCTTCATCGATGACCACGCCTGCCGCCCGGATCTCCGTGGGGGCGTCATCCTTGTCCGGAACTGCCCGCGCCACGGAGAGCCTGATTCGGGCTTCCACTTCGGCGGGACCGGCTGAATCGAGCACGATGTCATCCACGGCCCAGGCCGAAGAAACAGCGGCCATACCGCCCTCGGTCAGGATCAGGACCAGAGGTGCGCTCAAACCTGTGGCCTTGAGCAGCTGGGTGAGGGAGCGGGCGCCCACCAGGTCCTTGCGGGCGTCGAGGAGCACAATATCGCAGGGATCGGTGTCCAGCAGGGCTGTGGGTTCCGCGGCGAGGATGTGCACGCGGTGGTTCAGCAATTCCAGGGCAGGCAGAATGTCTACCGAAGAACCGGTGCTGTTCGTCAATAGCAGGATGTGCGACATTGTTCCTCCAAGGGGCGTCCGCGCATCTTCGGGCGACTGAACCGGGTTTTCACCGGCCGGTACTATCTCACTGCAGCGGACTTGGCCGACTAAGAATCTATCCGGCCGGCATCCGTAGCAGGAAGCGTAGCTGAACTCTGAGTATACCCACCGGCCTGCACGACAGCACGGATTCCGCCCCCTCAAACGTTCGTTTTGCGACATATCCGGGTCACATAAGGCAGGATTGAACCGTCGGGCAGAACGCCCTGACACCGAAGGCCGAGCCGCCGGGTCCACAGCCAGAATGGGATGCCACGAATTGAGTGCAGAGTCGAAGCCGAAGCGAACCGGCCGGCCGGGTTCCCGATGACCGCCGAGGTGCAGGCTCCGGCAAAGTCACTGGGCTCGTGGGTCATCGGTGTTGTCGGGGTGGCGGGGCTCGTAGCGATCATCGCCGGCGTCTACATCTCACGCGAGGCACTCATCGGCGTCGCCGCGGTGATTGCTGTGGCGGTAGGCATCGGCTGGCCCCACTTTCTCCGCATCCCCGCGAAAAAGACCCTTGCAGCCGTCATTGCGCTGCCCGGCGTCGGATCGGCGCTCGCTGCCGGTTTTGTCCCCGCCCCGGGTTTCCTGGACTGGACGCCTGCATTTATGGCGTTGGGAATGATGGCCGTGTTTGTGGTGCAGCTCATCCGAGGCACGGGCCAGGCCCAGCGGCTTGAATCCACCCTGGGCTGCTGCGCCGGTGTGCTCCTCTCGTGCCTGGGGGCAGGCTGGGTAGCCGGCGCGCGCTTCAACGGCGTGCGGGAGATGCTCCTGGTGGCAGCCATCAGCGCTGCCGTGGCTCTGCTGGCCGGCCTGATCCGCTGGCCGGACAGCATCGTGGCCCCCCTCGGCATCGTGATGGCAGGACTTGCCGGGCCGCTCGCCGGCCTGGTCTTCTCCGATATTGCCGTTCTGCCGGCGGCGATCTTCGGTGTTGTGGTGGGCGCCGTACTGGTCAGCTTCCGCCGACTCGTAACACTCCGCGGCGGTCCGCTGAATCTTTTGGCTGCGGTTAGCATGGGCCTTGCGCCGGTTTCGGCCGTGGGCTCCCTGGCTTACTTCATAGACAAACTACTCATCTACTAACCGGTTAGGATGGCATCATGTCCGTACTTGCATTTGAAATCTTCTTCCTCGTCCTGCTCGGCATCGCCAGCCTGTCCATGGCCTGGTTCGCCGGCTTTGTGGTTTACCGCCTCTTCAAAGGCCAGAAGTAAACCCGTTCAACGAGCTAGCATTTTCCTGAGGTAATTGCCGTGCCGATAGAAATTCCTACAGACCTGACACCGGAACTTGTTCCGCTTTCCTGGCTCATTGGTGAGTGGGAAGGCAGCGGCCGTCTCGGCAGCGGGGACGAGGACTCGGAGCACTTCCTCCAGCATGTCTCCTTCACGCACAACGGCCTGCCGTATCTTCAGTACCGCGCGGAGAGCTGGTTAACCGACGACGACGGCACGCGCCTGCGGCCGCTGACAGTTGAGACCGGTTTTTGGGCGCTGGAGCGCAAACAGCTTGATGCCGACGGCGGACCGGGCCTGATTCCGGCCGATATTGTTCCCGCGCTCAAGAGCGCCGATGAGGTCGAAGCGCTGCGCAATAAAGACGGCGGCTTCGATATCTCGGTGTCCATCTCACATCCCGGCGGGATCTCCGAGCTCTACTACGGGCAGATCAAGGGCCCGCAGATCCAGCTCACCACCGACATGGTGATGCGCGGCAGCCATTCCAAGGACTACAGCGCGGCCACCCGGATCTTCGGCCTGGTGGACGGCAACCTGCTCTGGCGCTGGGACGTGGCTACAGGCGGAACATCGCAGCCCGGCAAGGGTCTCGAAGCGCACGCCTCGGCTTTCCTGAAAAAGGTTTCCTGACTCCCTGCCGCGTCACCGATTCTCAGTAGACTTGGCATCCTGGGCTTCACCCACGAGTGAATCGAGGAGCGTCATGGCTGCACCGCAGGACTCCACTGATTACAGCGACCTGAAGGCTGTGTTCTTCAACGGCACCCTGAAACGGTCGCCGGAGACCAGCAACACCGAGGGCCTGATCAACGTCAGCCGCCTCATCATGGAGAAGCAGGGCGTCAGCACCCGCGTGATCAGGACTGTCGATCACGACATCGCCAGCGGTGTTTACCCGGACATGACCGAGCACGGCTGGCCGTCCGATGAGTGGCCGGAACTGTACCCTGCTGTTGAAGAGGCCGACATTGTGGTGGTGGCCGGTCCCATCTGGCTGGGTGACAACTCCTCCCAGACCAAGAAGCTGATCGAACGGCTCTACGCCCACTCGGGGGAACTCAACCCCAAGGGCCAGTGGGTGTTCTACCCCAAGGTTGGCGGCTGCCTGATCACGGGCAACGAAGACGGCATCAAGCACTGTTCCATGAACGTCCTGTACAGCCTGCAGCACGTCGGCTTCACCATCCCGCCGCAGGCCGACGCCGGGTGGATCGGCCCGGTGGGCCCCGGCCCGAGCTATCTCGACGAAGGCTCCGGCGGCCCCGAATCCGATTTCACCAACCGCAACACCACATTTATGACCTGGAACCTGCTGCATTTCGCCCGGATGCTCAAGGACGCCGGCGGGATTCCCGCCTACGGCAATCTTCCTGAAGAATGGAAAGCCGGAACACGCTTCGACTTCGAGAACCCGGAATACCGCTAACGCCGGCCACGGTGGTTGACCCACCGGTGGTCGAGCTTGTCAGGACCCGCTGCCCGAGACCGGAATACCCACAGACCTAAGGACGTTCCCCCAGTATGACTACTCCCAGCCCCCTACTGTCGCGCCCCGGCGCCGTCGAGGCCACCGGCGCGGACGCCGGCGTCGCATCCCACTACGGTGAGCCGCTGCGTGAGCAGCGCGCCCTCGCGGCCGGTACCGCCGTCGTCGACCTCTCCCACCGCGGCGTGGTGACGGTCAGCGGTCCGGACCGGCTGACCTGGCTGAACACCCTGTCTTCCCAGCAGGTCACCGGCCTGCAGCCGGGGGAGTCAAGTGAGTTGCTGCTGTTGAGTGTCCAGGGCCGGATCGAGTTTGACGCCCGTGTAGTGGACGACGGCGGGACCACCTGGCTGATTGTTGAGGCCGCCGAGGCTGCACCGCTGGCTGAGTGGCTGAACAAAATGAAGTTCATGCTGCGCGTCGAGGTCACCGACGTCTCCGCCGAGTGGGCAGTTCTCGGGTCCACCAAGACTGTGGAGGAATGGTCCGGACTGCTGGCCTGGCGGGACCCCTGGCCGCACGTCGGCGCCGGCGGCTACTCCTACGCTGTGGTTCCGGAGGAAGGGCACCCGGGGCTGGAGCGGCCCTGGATCGAGTATCTCGTGCATGCCGCTGAACTTGAGGACACTTTGGCGGACCGCCCGCTCGCCGGTGTTATGGCGGCCGAAGCCCTCCGCATTGCCGCGTGGCGCCCCAGGCTGGGCGCCGAAACCGACGACAAAACCATTCCGCACGAACTGGACCTCCTCCGCACCGCTGTGCACTTGTCGAAGGGCTGCTACAAAGGCCAGGAGACCATCGCCCGGGTGCACAACCTGGGCCATCCGCCGCGGCGCCTGGTGTTCCTGCAGCTGGACGGATCGCAGCACACCATGCCCGCGCCCGGCAGCCAGGTCATGCTGGGCGAGCGGAAGGTCGGAACGGTGACCTCCGTTGCCCAGCACTATGAAATGGGCCCGGTGGCGCTGGCCGTTATCAAACGGTCCGTCGCACCGGACGAAATGCTGACCGTGCTGGACGGCGAGGAGCCTTACATCGCTGCCCAGGAAGTAATTGTTGCTCCCGACGCCGGCCAGGTAGTGGGACGCCAGACTGGATTCCTGAGGGGGACCCGCCCATGACCGAGAACACCGCACCCGACGCCGCTACGCCCGACGCCGCTACGCCCGGCGCCGCCAAACCCGAGGCCACCACCAACGACGAAGCGGTGGCGTTGGCGCACCGGCTCTTCCAGGCTGCCCGGGAGGGGGACACCGGTCTGCTGCGGACCTATCTCGAGGCCGGGGCGCCCGCCACCATGACCAACACCGCGGGCGATTCGCTGCTGATGCTGGCCGCCTACCACGGCCACGCTGAGACGGTACAGCTGATCCTTGAGCACGGCGGAGAGGCCAACACGGCCAACGACCGCGGCCAGACCCCCTTGGCCGGTGCAGCATTCAAGGGGTATACGGACGTGTCCCGCGTGTTGCTGGACGCCGGTGCAGATCCCGACGCCGGCAGCCCCTCCGCCCGGGCTGCCGCGCAGATGTTCGCCCGCACGGACATCCTCGATCTGCTGGGCAACTGAGGCTTGGAAAATGTAGCGCGGCCTTGGCCAGCCCTCTGGTCCCTGGTCATCGGGTTCTTTATGATCCTGATCGACACCACCATCGTTTCGGTGGCCAACCCCAGCATCATGGAGGGACTGGGAACGGACATCAACGCCGTGATTTGGGTGACCAGCGCCTACCTGCTGGCCTACGCCGTGCCGCTGCTGATCACTGGCCGGCTCGGCGACCGCTTCGGACCCAAGAAGCTCTACCTCTCCGGCCTCGTGGTCTTCACGCTCGCCTCCCTCTGGTGCGGGCTGGCCGGTGACGTCCAGACGCTGATCACGGCACGGATCTTCCAGGGTCTGGGCGCCGCCATCATGACGCCGCAGACCATGGCGGTGATCACCAGGATCTTCCCGCCGGACCGCAGGGGCGCCGCCATGGGCCTGTGGGGCGCCACCGCGGGCCTGGCAACGCTGGTGGGACCAATCCTGGGCGGCCTGCTCGTGGACAGCCTCGGCTGGGAATGGATCTTCTTCATCAACGTGCCGGTCGGCATCGTTGGATTTATCCTCGCCTGGCGGTTCGTCCCCACCCTCAGCACGCACCCCCATAAGTTCGACATCCCGGGCGTGCTGCTCAGCGCCGTCGGGCTGTTCCTCCTGGTGTTCGGCATCCAGGAAGGCGAGACGTACAACTGGGGGACCATCGTGGGCCCCGTCAGCGTCTGGGGTCTCATCATCACGGGCATGGTGGTGCTTGGGGCGTTCATTCTCTGGCAGCGCTTCAACAAGGGCGAGCCGCTCCTGCCGCTGGGCCTGTTCCGGGACCGCAATTTCTCCTTGGCAAACATCGGGATCACCACCGTTGGCTTCACCGTGACCGCCTTCGCGCTGCCGCTCATTTTCTACTACCAGCTGGTGCGGGGCATGACGCCCACCGAATCGGCGCTCATGATGGTTCCCATGGCCCTCATATCCGGTGGCCTGGCGCCTGTGGTGGGCAAAATCATCGACCGGGTCGATCCGAAGTACATCACTGCCGGCGGGCTGGTCCTGATGGCTGTGGCGCTGTTCTGGAACTCGGCTCTGATGCACCCGGATACCCCCATCCTGCTCTTCCTCCTGCCCAGTGCTGTCCTGGGGTTCGCGAATGCCGGCATCTGGGCGCCCCTGAGTTCCACGGCCACGCGCAATCTGCCCCCACGTCAGGCCGGGGCAGGTTCCGGGGTCTACAACACCACCCGCCAGATCGGCGCGGTACTGGGCAGCGCGGCCATCGCCGTGCTCATCCAGGCGCGCCTGGCCGCGGAGCTTCCCGCCCAAGGTCCCGGGGCGGGCGGAATGGAATTCTCCGGGCTGTTGCCTGAGGCGCTCCATGAGGGATTCTCGACGGCGATGGGACAGTCCATCCTGCTTCCTGCCGGTGTGATCCTGGTGGGCGCAGCCGTGGCACTGTTCTTCGCCAAGCCTAATTTAGTAGCGGGCTGGGGCGGTCAGCCGGCGGCTCCGGCCGTAGAGGACGCCACCCGGGCGTCCTAGGCGGCGTCGTCCCAAGTAGGCAGGCGTTCTAAGCGGCGTCAGCCCAGGTGCACGCTGGTCTGGATGCCGCCGGCGGACAGGCCCAGCTGACGTGCCAGGGCCACGGCGCCGGTGTTGCTGACTTCGGCACGCCACTGGACGGTGAGGCCCGCCGCGAGGGCCTCGTGGGCGGCGATCGATGCGGCCACGGATCCCAGTCCGCGGCGCCGCCACTCGGGGTCCACCAAGACCCCCATCTGCGCGAGAAGTCCTTCCCATTCCCCGTAGGCGCCGCAGGCCACCGGAACACGCCGTCCGTCCATTTCGTGGAGGATCGTGTAGCGGTTCTCAAGTTCTGACAGGTGCACTTCGTTGACGTCGTCCGGCGGGCACAGGCCTTCGAGCTCGATCGCTTCCGGATTTCCATGGGACACGGTGAGCTCTTCGGAGGGCTGGCGCAGGGGCATGTCGTCGGCGAAGAACAACGCCGCCGAGCCCAGGCCGTGGCCTCCGTGGGACCGGGTAAGGGTCAGGAGGGTCACATGATGCGCCATCTCCTCGTCCGGAATTCCTGCCGCGGCGTCAATGACCCATTGCGGCCCCACCAGTGCCGAGCTGCCGAACAGCCTGACGAACTCAACAGTCTCTGCAGCGTCGTCGGCCCTGACCATCCGCTCGCTGGAAGTCAGCGACGCAGCGAAAGCGCCGTCGTCGAGCCCCAAATGCCGGGCCCAAGCGAGCTGGATGATGGCGGCGGAACCGGGGTCAAGAGTCATATCCCCAGCCTACCCAGCACAGGGAAGCGCGAACGGACACTTGAGGCCCCACAGGTGAGGGCCTCAAGTGTCCGTTCGCGCAGATCGGGCTTAGCCGAACAGGACCGCAGCCTCGTCGTAGCGGTTCTGCGGTACGGTCTTCAGCTGGCCCAGGGCCTTGTCGAAGCTCACGTGTTCAATGTCGGTACCCTTGAGCGCCACCATGGTGCCCCAGTAGCCCTCCACCACGGAGTCGATGGCGGCCATGCCCAGGCGGGTGGCGAGCACGCGGTCGAACGCGGACGGGACGCCGCCGCGCTGGATGTGGCCCAGGATGGTGGCACGGGTCTCGATGCCGGTGCGGGCTTCGATCTCGGGGGCGAGCCGGTCCGCGATGCCGCCCAGCCGGGGCCGGCCGAACGTGTCCAGGCCGCGCTCGGAGTGCGGGGATTCCATGTGGTCCGGAACAAAGCCCTCGGCCACAACAATCAGCGGCGCGCGGCCACGGTCGTGGGCTTCCTGGACCCATTCGGTGATCTGCTCGATGCTGACCTTCTGCTCCGGGATCAGGATGGCGTGCGCACCGGCGGCCATGCCGGCATGCAGGGCGATCCAGCCCACGTGGCGGCCCATGACCTCGGCGATCATGCAGCGGTGGTGGGACTCGCCCGTGGTCCGGAGCCGGTCGATGGCCTCGGTGGCGATCTGTACGGCCGTGTCGAAACCGAAGGTGTAGTCGGTGGCGTCAAGATCGTTGTCCACGGTCTTGGGGACACCCACGATCTTGAGACCGACGTCGGTAAGGCGTTTCGCGGCCGCGAGGGTCCCTTCGCCGCCGATCGCGATGATGGCGTCAATGCCCAGACGGTCCATGTGGGCCTTGATGACCTCCGGCCCGCCGCCGTTTTCAAAAGGGTTGGTGCGGGAGGTGCCAAGGATGGTGCCACCTTGCTTGGCGATGCCGCGGACCATGCTGCGGGGGATGTCGATGATGTCGCCTTCGACGACGCCGCGCCAGCCGTCCAGGAACCCCACGAATTCGTGGCCGTGGATGGCGATGCCCTTGAGGACGGCTCCGCGGATGACAGCGTTCAGTCCGGGGCAGTCGCCGCCGCTGGTAAGAATTCCAATTTTCATGTCTCGGCTCAAATCCTGGTGTGAAGGTGTACAGGCAGAGCGCCACGCTGAGCTCATCTAGATTGTAGTCGGCGGTGTGCGTTACGACACAAACTGGTTACAAAAGCCCCCGTTCCATGGCAAGGACCACTGCGCGGGTCCTGTCGTCCACGTCCAGCTTGTTGAAGACCCGCAGCAGGTGCGTCTTGACCGTCGCCTCGGCGATGTGGAGCGCCGTGGCCACCTCGGGATTGCTCAATCCCTGCGCCACGCAGCGAAGGACCTCCACCTCCCGGGCCGTCAGCCGCGGCAGTTCAGGCGCGCGCATCCGCGAGACCAGGCGTGCCGCCACCGGCGGAGCGAGAACCGTCTCACCGCGCGCTGCAGCGCGCACGGCCTCGATGATGCGGTCCCCGGCCGTGTCCTTCAGGAGATAGCCCACCGCCCCTGACTCCACGGCGCGCATGATGTCGGAGTCGTCGTCGTAGGTGGTCAGCACCAGCACCTTGGTGTCAGGAAACCGGTCCCGGATCTGCGCGGTGGCGCTGGCGCCGTCAAGGACGGGCATCCGCAGGTCCATCAGGACGACGGCGGGGTGCAGCCGGCTGACAGCGTCCACCGCCTCCTCGCCGTTGGCCGCGGCGGCCACCACATCGATGCCGTCCGCGGTGTCCAGCAGCGCAGCCAGGCCGCTCCGGACCACGGGGTGGTCATCGGCGAGGACAACTGTCACAGTTTCCGGGAGGCTCATGTCACGGCTCCGGGCAGGGGTGCGTCCGTACCGCGGGTCCCTGGCTCGGCGTCCGTGCCGCCGGGCCCGAGGGCCTCGGTGGGGACCACCGCCACCAGCCGGGTGGCGCCCGGCGCGGAAGTGACCTGGAGCCGGCCACCGATTTCGTCCAGCCGGGCAGCCATCGACTTCAGGCCGAATCCCTGGTGATCCGCCGAGACGTCAAAGCCCTGCCCGTTGTCCGTGACGGTCAGCCGGAGCAGCGGCGGGCCGCCGGCAGGGATATCCATCAGTACCTCCGCGGCCGTGGCTCCGGAATGCCTGCGGACGTTGTTGAGTGCCTCCTGGGCCGTCCGGAGCAGTGCCACCTGCTGTGTGGACGGCAGCGGGGGCAGGTTGTCGGGTAGCTCCACGGTCAGCCGGATGCTGTCCAGGTGCAGGGTATCCGGCAGCCGCTTCAGTGCCGCCAGGAGGTCGCCGCCCTGGACATCGGACGGGACGCCGGAGGCCACCAGGGCACGGGCTTCGGCCAGGTTCTCCCGGGCGGTCCGCGTGATGGCGGTGAGGCTGCGCACCAGCCCGGAGGGGGCCTCGGGTTGCGCCCTGAGTTGGGCCTGCGCCGCTTCGGAGAGCATGGCGATGGAGGTGAACCCCTGGGCCAGGGTGTCGTGGATTTCCCGTGCCATCCGCTCACGCTCAGCCAATGCACCGCGGGCCTGTTCCGCATTGTTCAGTTCGTGGCGGGTGGCCTCGAGCTCGGCCAGCAGTTCGGCACGCTGTTCGCTCTGCTCAATGACTTTCGAGATCCAGAGCCCGATCATGCAGCTGGCCACGAACGACGTCACCAGCTGGGCCGTGATGCCGTAGACCTCCGTGCCGGCAAGTCCCCAGCGGCTGATCTGGCCAACGGCCACGCCGACGCACAGCACGGCGGTGGCTGCTACGCCCTGGCGCTGTGAGGATGTGAACATCCAGACCTGCGGGAAGGCCACAAACAGCAGGACCCCGGCGCCGTCGTACACAAAGGACAGGAACACCACCACCGCCACCAGCAGTGCTACGTAGATGGTGGGCCGCAGTGTCCGGAGATCCTTGGTCCGGGTCAGGAACGGATACGCGGTCCCGAGGAGCACTAGCGCCCCAACGACCAGGGGCGTCCCGGCCTCGCGCTCGTGGCCGAAGAGGGCGAAATAGGAGACACTGGCCAACGCAGCGTAGAAACCGGCGTGCCACCAGACCATGGAGGTGGCCCACACGGACCGTGCCGGCAGCAGCCGCTCGGTCCGTCCGCTCATATAGCTCATGGGTGCACCCTAGGTTTCGCCGGCATGGATGGTGAGGTCCAGCTGGTCCACGGCCGTGAGGGTCCCGCCTTTGGGCAGGCCATACGTTTTGTTGAGGCCGCGCACGATGATGGCATCAGGGGATTGCCGCTGCCCGGGGATGAGGGAAGTGTTCATGCTTCCAGCGTTGCAGTCCCGGGGTGCCGGTCAACAGGCCCGGCCGGTTGAATCTGTTGTCCACCGGCCGGTGGACAAGGACAGCAGAAAGGCCCCCGCTCCTGGAAGGAATTCTCCGGGGAGCGGGGGCCTTGCGGTTCTGACCTGTGGTCAGCTGATGGAGCGGCGGTCCAGGAATTTCTGCAGCGGGATGGAGTTCTGCTGGTCAGGAAGGACCAGCCACGCTGCGATGTAGAGGACGACCGCGGGGCCGGGGAGGAGGCAGAAGACCAGGAAAGCGATCCGGACGAATGCCACATCCACGTTGAGCTTTGCTGCAATGCCGCCGCACACACCTCCCAGCCAGCGTTGGGGTCCACGTTTCAGGCCGAAGCCCCTGACGATGCTGAAGAACTTGTCCATGGTTCAAGACTTCCCTGTTGTGGGTTCGTTGTCACGTTTCCGGGCCGAGAGCAGCCCGCCGATCACCAGCGCGGCGCCGGCGCCGATCATCAGGCCGATCAGCACGTAGGTGCCGTTCAGGGTCACCACATGGGCGATGATGATCAGGGCGGCCAGCGCCATCACGATGAGGCCCCAGACTACCGTTCCCACCCGTGTGGGTGTGGGTCCGGCCGCGTCGGTGTGCACCGTCGTCGGGGTTTGCGGGGTAGACGAATCCGGTGCCGGATCGAAGCTGCTCATGTCAGTTTCCTTCCTGGATGGTGACGTTGCTGAGGGTGCCGTCGATCCGGATGATCAGGTGGCCGCCTGGCTTGTCGGTGTTGTAGCTGGTTTCCTGGGAGGTAATGCCGCCCCGGTGGTTGGTGCCTTCGTTGAGGTTCCCCAGCGTCATGTCTGCCCTCACGTCCACGGGAATGTTGCTGGGGAGGATCACGGTGACGTTGCTTGCCGTGATGTCCAGGGGAACCACGACGTCTGAGTCCAGCGGGGCTTGCGCGGCCAATTGGGTGAGGTCAACGGTTCCCCGGCCTCCGGTGACGCTGAAGCCATCGGCCGCCTGCTGCTGGCTCGCCGGTGCCCAGTCGACCTGGGTGAAGCGGACCCTGTCGCCGTTGCCCACAACGTTGAAGATGCCGCCAATCACCAGGGCAACAACGGCGAAGAAACCGAGGATTCCGGACGTCCTGCCGCGCAGGCCCGCGATCAGGATGCCCAGGCCCAGGACGGCTGCACCGCTGGCCCAGACGATCGCGTTGGCGGCGTCACCGAGGTTGATCACGTTGCCGGCGTCCAGGGCTTTGAGCCCGCCACCCACCAGGAGTGCTGTTCCGGCTGTAATGGCTACTGCCGGGGCGCCGGGGCCGGAGGGGCGGACCCTGGGTGCGCGTGCCGGGCCCTGCGGTGGCTGGTAGCCGCCGTAGGCACCGCCGTCGCTGCCGCCCCCGCCGTAGCTGCCGCCGCCGTAGCTGCCCCCACCATAGGGCGGGCTGACGCTCGACGGCGGGACCGGAAGGTAAGGTGCGCTGCCGGTCGCGCCGGTCGCGCCGGACGTGCTCGACGTGCGGGTAGAGGCGGAATCCGTGGCCGCAAACGGCGAGGCATAGGGGGTTGTGGGATAGGCGGTTGTGGGGTGGTCGGCCGAGTAACCGGAGTTTGCGCCGGCCGGCTGCGGTGTCGCGTTCATGGGAGCTCCGTTCCGGGCCTTGTTGCGTTGGGTCAGGTAATAGATGAAGTAGATGGCGCCGCCCACCCAGAAGACGGTCCAGAGTAATCCGCCGAAGCCGTTGCGGCTCCAGCCCCAGAATCCGCCGCCCAGCCCGGTGAGCCCCACCACGGTGGTGATCAGGGCGCCTGTCATGCCGCTGGACCAGCGGCCGGCGCCGGCTTCCTGGACGTGGATGCGCCCGTCGGGTTCGGGAAGGAATGCCCAGGCCAGGCCGTAGAGCAGGACGCCGATTCCGGCGAAGAGGGTGAGGACAATGAAGATGCCGCGGACAATCAGCGGATCGATGCCCATCCGGTGCGCGATGCCGCTGGAGACACCGCCGATCCACCGGTCGCGTCCGCGCTGGATGCCGTGGCTCCGGACCCAGGTGAAGAAGTCACCGGACTGCCCCGGCGCTTTGGCGCTGGAGTACGGGCCTGCGGACGGGCCGGAATACGGGCTTGCGTACGGGCCCGAATAAGGGCCGGCATAGGGACCGGCGGCCGGGGGTGTGTCCTGCGAAGCAGCCGGGGGTGGCAGCAGGGGTTCGGTTGGCTGGTCCGGGTCGCGTGGGGGGAGCGGTTCCGTGGGCTGGCCGTCATCGGGGGTGGGGGTCTGGGAGTTCATACTTCGATCCTGCCGTCCGGGGCGGCGCAGCTCTACTGGGGAACACCCTGACTCGCCCCTGAGTTACCCCCGGTTCAGGCCGGAATCGGGTCCGGGGAACCCTGATCCGTGCTTGGATTGACACATGACCACCGCCCTCACCCGCCCACCGCTGGTCCGCAGCAGCGACCGCGTCATCGCGGGCGTATGTGCCGGCCTCGCGGCGCATCTGGGCTGGCCGGTGAAAAGCGTGCGGATCGGAATGGCGCTCGCAACCCTCGCCGGTGGTGCCGGGCTGGCCTTCTATGCGTGGCTGTGGATCATGGTCCCCACCGCCGACGAAAGTGCCCGGCGCAATGCCAGGCGTCCGGCGTCGCCCATTGCCCCGGCCGTCAGCCTTGACCCGGCATTCAGCGCTGGGCCGCCCTCGGCGGCGCCGTCGCAGGGTCTGCCCGCGGCCGCTCCCTGGTGGGGAAATCCCGACGCCGGCACTAACGTCCCAGGGGTTTCCCCCGGCGGGCCCGCTGGGGGAAACGGGTCGAACTACGGGGCCGCCGTGCGGCCGCCGTGGTTCCGGGTCCGCAGCATGCGCTATGGCAAGGAGATTCTGCTGGGCACCGGCCTCCTCCTCGTGGCGGGCATCATGATTGCCCGGCTCCTGGGCGTGGACGTGCCCCTGGAGACCCTTATCCCCGCGGCTGCCGTGCTGGGCGGTGCAGCCATCGCCTGGATGCAGCTCGACGAAACCCGCCGCGCGGGGCTCGTGGACAAAACCAAGGCCGGTCAGGCAGGCGGCTGGGCGCGCCTGGCCGCCGGATTGGCGCTGGTGGTTGCCGGCGTGCTGGTGATGGTGTCCGGTTCCGGATCCTGGGAACAGACCTGGCTGGCGCTGCTGGCATCGGTGGCGGTGCTGGGCGGCGTGGTGCTGGTACTCCTTCCGTGGGCCCTCAAATTCTGGCGGGACCTGGAAACTGAGCGGGCGGGCCGTATCCGTGAAACGGAGCGCGCCGAGATCGCTGCCCACCTGCACGATTCCGTCCTCCAGACCCTCGCCCTGATCCAGCGGCGGGCGGGAAACGAGCACGACGTTGTCCGGCTCGCCCGGGCGCAGGAACGTGAGCTCAGGAGCTGGCTGTTCCAGGACCCGGGTAAGGAGGCGGGCCAGCTTTCGGACCGCATCAAGGCCGTGGGTGCCGAGGTGGAAGACTCGCTCGGCAACGCCGTGGAGGTGGTGAGCGTCGGGGACACGGCCATGACCGAATCCCATGAAGCCCTGGTCCAGGCCAGCCGTGAGGCGATGCTCAATGCCTCCCGGCACGGCGGCGGGACCGTCTCTGTCTACCTCGAAGTTTCCGATGGTCGGACGGAAATCTTCATCAAGGACAGGGGGCCGGGCTTCGACCTGCAGGATGTGCCCGAAGACCGTCTCGGTGTCCGCGAATCGATCATCGGACGCATGAAACGCCACGGCGGGTCCGCCTCCATCACCAGCACGCCGGACGGCACTGAGGTGCGGCTGGGAATGCCGGCACTCCAAACGGAAAACGCGGAAGGGAAATCATGAACAACGTACAGGGGACCGGGCCCATCCGCCCCGCAACGCCGGTCAGGGTGGTCATCGTGGACGACCACGCCATCTTCCGCTCGGGACTCAAGGCCGACCTCTCTGAGAGCATCCAGGTAGTGGGGGAAGCGGCAACGGTTGAGCAGGCCATCGCCGTGATCGCGCAGGAGCGTCCGGAAGTGGTGCTCCTGGACGTGCACCTGCCCGGTGGTCTGGGTGGTGGCGGCCGGGAAGTCATCGCGGGTTCCGCGTCGCTGCTGGCCACCACCAAGTTCCTGGCCCTGAGCGTCTCCGACGCCGCCGAGGACGTGGTGTCAGTCATCCGCGCCGGTGCCCGGGGATATGTCACCAAGACGATTTCCGGGGCCGAGATCACCGACGCCGTGTTCCGAGTCGCCGGCGGCGACGCTGTGTTCTCACCCCGGCTGGCCGGCTTCGTGCTGGATGCCTTCGGCACCGCTCCGGCCGATATTGCCGACGACGAGCTGGACAGGCTTTCCGCGCGCGAGCTTAAAGTGATGCGTCTGATCGCCCGGGGCTACAGCTACAAGGAGGTGGCCAAGGAGTTGTTCATCAGCATCAAAACCGTGGAAACCCACGTGTCGGCTGTGCTGCGCAAGCTCCAGCTCTCCAGCCGGCACGAGCTGACCAAGTGGGCCGCCGAACGCCGCCTCCTCTAGCTAACCGGCCCCACCCGGACGCTCTCTCACATAATGTGCCCTTTTCCCCAACGCTCTCCCACTTGATGCGGCTTAAGCGCAAACGCTCTATCACTCTCCTAAAGAAAGTGATAGAGCGTTTGAGTTTTTCCTGCAGGAAGTGAGAGCGTGCCTACTTGGCCTGGCCAAGGAAGTCCTGGAGCCGGGCGACGCCGGTGGCCAGGTCCTCGTCGCCCAGGGCGTAAGAGAGCCGCAGGTAGCCTGAGGGGCCGAACGCCTCACCCGGCACCACGGCTACTTCAACCTCATCCAGGATCAAAGCAGCCAGTTCGGCTGAGGTCGACGGCGTTGCGGTGCCTGCCGCCGTCGGGAATTCCTTCCCCAGCAGCGCACGGACGTCCGCGTAGACGTAGAACGCACCCTTCGGCGTCGGGCATTCAACACCGTCGATCGCGTTCAGGCCGGCAACGATCGCCTTGCGGCGGCGGTCAAACGCCACCTTCATTTCGTCGACGGCGGTCAGCGGTCCGGAGACAGCGGCGAGGGCTGCGATCTGCATGATGTTCGAAACGTTGGAGGTGGCGTGTGACTGCAGGTTGGTGGCCGCCTTGATGACGTCGGCCGGGCCGATCATCCAGCCGACCCGCCAGCCGGTCATCGCATAGGTCTTGGCGACACCGTTGAGGATGACCACTTTGTCGCCGAGTTCCGGGGCTGCCGTGGCGATGGAGGTGAACGGGACGCCGTCGTACGTCAGGTGCTCGTAGATCTCGTCGGTGACCACCCAGAGCCCCTTGGCGGCGGCCCACTTGCCGATCTCGGCCACCTGCTCCGGGCTGTACACGGAGCCCGTGGGGTTGGACGGCGAAACAAACAGCAGGATCTTGCTCTTGTCCGTCAACGCGGCCTCAAGCTGCTCAACGGTGACCAGGTAGTCCTGCTCAGGACCGGCGAACACCTCAACAGGGACACCGCCGGCGAGCCTGATGGCCTCCGGGTAGGTGGTCCAGAACGGCGTGGGAACAATCACTTCGTCGCCCGGATCCACCAGCGTGGCGAAGGTGTTGTACACGGCCTGCTTGCCGCCGTTCGTCACCAGGACTTGGGCAGGATCCACGGCGTAGCCGGAGTCGCGCAGGGTCTTCTCCGCGATGGCTTTTTTGAGCTCCGGCAGGCCGGCGGCGGGGGAGTAGCGGTGGTACTTGGGCTGGCTGGCGGCCTCAATGGATGCCTTGACGATGTAGTCCGGAGTGGGGAAATCCGGTTCCCCCGCCCCGAAGCCAATAACCGGCCGGCCAGCTGCCTTCAGCGCCTTGGCCTTGGCATCAACAGCCAGGGTTGCGGATTCGGCAATTGCGGAAATGCGCTGGGAAACGCGGGCGGCAGACATGGCAGGGTCCGTTCTTCGCTTGCAGCCAGGAGGCTGAATGGTGGAATTCGACGTGATCTACTCTATGCTGTTCAGCGGATCGTTCGGGCTGCCGGCGTGGATGTGACTGCAGGTCAACTCACCCACGAGGGCGGATTGGACGGTCCGGAATGAGGCTGGTTCGACGTAGACGAAGTTGTTGCGTAGACTGGTTCTCCGGTGTTGAAAACACGGATGATGACGTGCGCCCCAGTGCAAACTGCGGAAGTTTGTCAGGATGCTGTTTTCGATCCATAGGGTAGTGGCGCAATTGGTAGCGCAGCGGTCTCCAAAACCGCAGGTTGCAGGTTCGAGTCCTGTCTGCCCTGCGCAAGCTGTTCCGGCGGAATGCCGGAGCAAGCGCAGCAACCATGGTTCTGATCAGAACCGGGTAATCCAACATTGCAAAGATGAGCGAGGACCAGGTGACCGAAACAGCTGCCAGCAGCTCCAAGGGCCGCCCAGCTAAGAAGGACGCCAAGGCAAACTTCTTCGCTCGTATTGCACTCTTCATTCGCCAGGTCATCGGCGAACTGAAGAAGGTTGTTGCACCAACCCGCAAGGAACTGATCAATTACACGCTCGTGGTGCTGGTGTTCGTGGCCATCATGATGGTGATCGTCAGCCTGCTGGACATCGGTTTTGGAACCGCGGTCAGCTGGGTCTTTGGCGGGATCGCTCCCACGGACCGCTAAGGCATATCGTCCGCAGGCCGCGTGGCCTTGTCCGGGTAAACCGGAAGAATCCACGCGGTGTGCGGAATTGAGCCATTTAAATAGGCATGTTAGGCAATGAGGAAGCAGGAGACCAAGTGTCTGAGCAGGAGCTCGAGGTAACCGAGACTGAGCTGGAAGAGTCCACGGACAACACGGCGGCCCCCACGGCTGAAGCCGGTGAAGAGTCCGAGGTTGAGTCCGCTGCGCCCGAATCCGCCGACGCCGATTCCGCCGACGATTCAGACGATTCAGAGGATGCCGATTCAGAGGATGACGCCGTAGAAGGCGAACCTGCTGAAGGCGACTCAGAGGGCGACGACGCTGATGCAGACGCCCTGGCAGCCGCGGCCGCCAAGGCCGAGGTTGACCCCGCCGACGAATTCAAAGCCAAGCTGCGCCGCCAGGAGGGTGACTGGTACGTCATCCACTCCTACGCCGGCTACGAAAACCGCGTCAAGGCCAACCTTGAGACCCGCATCCAGACCCTGGACATGGAAGATTACATCTTCGAAATCCAGGTGCCCATGGAAGAGGTCGTTGAGATCAAGAACGCTCAGCGCAAGGTCATCAACCGCGTCCGGATCCCCGGCTACGTCCTGGTCCGCATGGACCTGACAGATGCCTCCTGGGGCGCCGTCCGCCACACTCCCGGTGTTACCGGCTTCGTGGGCAACGCCCACAACCCGGTGCCGCTGCGCCTCGACGAAGTCTTCTCCATGCTCGCGCCGGTCTTCGAAGAAGAGCAGGCCGAAAAGGGCAAGCCCGTCAAGCACGCTGCCGCCCAGATCGACGTCGACTTCGAGGTCGGCGAATCGGTCATCGTCAAGGAAGGTCCGTTCGAGACCCTCCCCGCCACGATCTCCGAGATCAAGGTGGAATCCCAGACCCTCGTGGTGCTCGTATCGATCTTCGAACGCGAAACCCCGGTCACGCTGGCATTCAACCAGGTCAGCAAGATCTAGTTACCCGCACAGAATTCGTTCCGGACTGCCCGCTTAGCAGCCCCGGAACGGCCGGTCGCCTCGCCATGGCGGCCAAAAACCTGAGGCACGCTCCTGTGTCCCAGGAAGATATTGAGAGAAGGACCTTACATTGGCTCCCAAGAAGAAGGTCACCGGCCTCATCAAGCTGCAGATCCAGGCAGGCGCCGCTAACCCGGCCCCGCCGATCGGTCCTGCGCTTGGCCAGCACGGTGTCAACATCATGGAATTCTGCAAGGCGTACAACGCTGCCACAGAAGCCCAGCGCGGAAACGTTATCCCCGTGGAAATCACGGTCTACGAAGACCGTTCCTTCACGTTCATCACCAAGACCCCGCCGGCTGCAGAGCTCATCAAGAAGGCTGCAGGCGTTGCCAAGGGTTCACCCACGCCGCACACCGTCAAGGTTGCCAAGCTGACTCAGGCCCAGGTCAACGAGATCGCCACCACCAAGATGGAAGATCTCAACGCCACCAGCCTCGAAGGCGCAGCGAAGATCATCGCCGGTACCGCCCGCTCCATGGGTATCACCGTAGAAGGCTAATAGCCTTCACCGTCGGGAAACCGGCACCACTGCCGGACAACCGGCACAAACCGTAATGCCGCAGGGTCCTTGCAGGATCCTCGGCTGTGGCAGGGCCCAGCGCGGTCCGCAGACCACAACTGCACAAGGAGAAATAAGCAGCATGGCAAAGCGCAGCAAAGCATATGAGGCAGCAGCCGCCAAGATCGACGCGGAGAACTTCTACGCGCCGTTCGAGGCAGTAACGCTCGCCAAGGACACCAACCCGTCCAAGTTCGACGCCACCGTTGAGGTTGCCTTCCGCCTGGGCGTTGACCCTCGCAAGGCTGACCAGATGGTCCGCGGCACCGTTATCCTGCCCCACGGCACCGGTAAGGTCTCCCGCGTCCTGGTCTTCGCAACGGGAGACAAGGCTGAGGCAGCAATCGCTGCCGGCGCCGACTTCGTTGGTTCCGATGACCTGATCGAAAAGATCGCAGCCGGCTGGACCGACTTCGATGCAGCCGTAGCCACCCCTGACCTCATGGGCAAGGTTGGCCGTCTTGGTAAGGTCCTGGGTCCCCGTAACCTGATGCCGAACCCGAAGACGGGCACCGTGACCGCAGACGTGGCCAAGGCTGTCAACGACATCAAGGGTGGCAAGATCGACTTCCGCGTCGACAAGCACTCGAACCTGCACTTCATCATCGGCAAGGTTTCCTTCGACGCCATCAAGCTGGCCGAGAACTACGCAGCAGCACTGGAAGAGGTGCTTCGTTTGAAGCCGTCCGCTTCCAAGGGCCGCTACATTCAGAAGGCCACCGTGGCCACCACGTTCGGTCCCGGCATCTCCGTCGACCCCAACGTCACGAAGGTCCTGACCGAGGTCTAGTCCTCAACAGCGCTTCGGCCGGGTTATTCCGGCACACCAATGGACCGTCCGGCACTGCGCCGGGCGGTCCTTTGGTTTAACCCCAACAGCCCTGGACCAAACGGCCTCCGCCCTACCCTCGACCAAATCGAACGGATGGTTAGGATGGGGCATGGCCGGTCAGCAGCTGATGATCACCGCAGTCGCCATTCCTTCAGCGCTCGACGCCGGGACAGACCACAGTGCCGGCGGCACCGGCGGCGTGATGGACTTCCACGAGTGCCACGCCTTGCGCGAGAAGCATGAACTGGAGAAATGGGGCGACCTGGACCGCTGCCCCACGGCCATGGAGAGCCTGGAATACTGGCGCGGCAATGAGTATGAGGAACGCCGGCTGTTCATAGCACGGCTGGGCCAGCACACCGTGGGAACCTGCTCCGTAACCATGCCCCTGCGTGAGAACACGTCCGCGGCAGGGATCATGGTGGACGTGGCGGCAGCCTTCCGGCGCCAGGGTTGGGGCCACCGGCTGCTGGAGCACGCCGAGGCTGTGGCCGCGGAAAGCGGACGCACTTCCTTGGATGCCTACTGTGAGCTGCCCGCCGGGCCGGTGGAGAACGCGGCCCGGTTGATTCCCGCCAAATCCGGCGCGGGCGGGCTCCCTGCAGATGACCCTGCCGTGGCCTTTGCAGCACGCGCGGGCTACGAACTCGAGCAGGTGGAGAGGGCCAGCCGGCTCACGCTGCCGGTACCGGCGAATCAACTCGACGCCCTGGAGATGGAGGCGTCTGCACGGGCAACCGGCTACGTCCTGGTGGGCTGGTCTGATACGTGTCCTGACGAACTCGTGGCTGAATACGCAGTCCTCAAGAACCGGATGAGCAAGGATGTCCCCATTGCCGGACTGGACTGGGAAGCCGAGGACTGGGACCCTGCCAGGGTCCGGCAGGAGGAGCAGTCGAACAGCCGCAGCGGCGTGCAGTGCCAGGTCGCGGCGGCGCTGCACAGGTCTACCGGCAAGCTCGTCGCCTACACGGTCCTGAACTGGCGGCCGGGCATTCCTGCAAGCATTGCCCAGCAGGACACCCTGGTTTCTTCCGGGCACCGCGGGAAGAGGCTGGGATTGCTGATCAAGGCAGCGAACCTCCGAGCCGCCCAGCATCGATGGCCGGCGGCGCGGTCGGTGCTGACATGGAACGCCGTGGAAAACCGGCATATGCTGGCGATAAATAATTTGCTTGGATTCAAACCTGCTGGTTATGAGGGCGAATGGCAGAAACGGCTGGGAAGACGCACCTTATGGCAGAAGACGTACGGATAGAGCAGCTGTGGATCCCGGACACCCTGGACGCACCTGACGCGGTGGATTTCCTGGCTGCCGTAGAGGTGGGCCGCAAAGTCCGGATGCAGACCTGGGGCAGCGACGACCTCGCGTACACGCCGCTGGAGAAGCTCCTGGAGCTGGCCGATCCCTATGAGCGCCAGGTCATCCTGGTGGCCAAGGCCGGGGAGCAGATCATCGGTACGGTTGACATTGCCTTGCCGCTGACCGACAACCTGGACATGGCGGAGTTCACCCTGGACATCCTGCCGGAATTCCAGCGCCAGGGAGTTGGCCGCAAGCTGCTCCTCGCGGCTGAACACCTGGCACGCAGCGAGGGCCGCACGCTGATCCTCGTTGACACCAACCATCCCGGCGCGTCCCTGCACGAGTTCGAGACGGCCCAGCTGGTGCCGGGTTCAGGCCAGGGCTTTGTGCCGTTGGACAGCCGGGAAGTCGAATTCGCGCGCCGGACCGGCTACACCCTTCAGCACATCGAGCAGTTCAGTTCCTGTGCACTGCCGCTGGACACCAAACTCGTGGCGGATCTGCAGGCCGAGGCGCATGAAGCCAATAGCGGGCGGTACCGGCTCCATCACTGGACGGACCGCTGCCCGGATGAGTGGCTGGAAGCCGTGGCCGTCCTCGAGAACCAGGCGGGCGCCGACGTCGATCCTTCCCTTGAGACTCCCGTTGAGCAGGACATGGTGTTCGACGGCGGCATCCTCCGCGAGGCCGAAGAGGTCACCATCGCGCAGGGGCGGCGGACGGTGGTCACCGCCGTCGAGCATCTGGCCACCGGGGCCCTGGTGGGCCTGACCACCATCAGCGTCCTGGCCCACCGGCCCGATGTGGTGTTCCAGGACGACACCCTGGTCCTGCAGGAGCACCGGGGGAACAAGCTGGGGCTGCTGATCAAGGTGGCCAACATGGAGCGGCTTACCGAGCAGTTCCCCGATGCCCGGGTCATCTACACTTGGAACGCGCCCGAGAACAGGTACTTGCTGACGGTCAACCAGCAGCTCGGCTTCACCACCGCCGGCGTGACTGGCATCTGGCAGAAGGAACTCCCGTACCTAGGGACCAGCAAGAGCTAAGGCCGATTTGGTGGTCCGGCGGCCGGTCCCGTAAGCTTGAAGTACCAAAGACCGTCGGTTGTTGGAAATCCATTCTCCTGAACGCAGCTCAACTCTGCAGTTGCGTGCGGGAGGCCAAAATGTATTTCTGGACGAAGGACCCTGAACATAGGGCGGCCGGCGCAGGTGAACGAAGCAACGCTCCACAGTGAAAGCCGTGTTGAGCCAAGCCCCGTGCATCTGCGCGGGGCGTTTTTTAGTTTTAGCTCATCTGAGCGGGGACCGTCGCATACCGGCACTATCCCCGGAAGGAGGGTTATGGCAACGCCTACAAAGGTTTCAGCAGTAGCTGAGATCACTAACGATTTCAAGGAATCGAACGCCGCTGTCCTGACCGAATACCGCGGGCTCACCGTTGCACAGCTCAAGCAGCTGCGTGTTTCTCTCGGCCAGGACACCAAGTTCTCGGTCGTCAAGAACACCCTGACCGCTATTGCAGCCAAGGAAGCTGGTGTCGAAGCATTCAACGACCAGCTCTCCGGCCCTACTGCGATCGCGTTCATCAAGGGTGACGCAGTTGCTGCTGCCAAGAGCCTGACGGATTTTGCCAAGGCCAACAAGCAGCTGGTCATCAAGACCGGTTACTTCGAGGGCAAGGCACTGAACGCGAGCGAAGTCGCTGCCCTGGCAGCACTCGAGTCCCGCGAGCTGCAGCTCGCCAAGGTTGCAGGCATCCTCAAGGCTCCTGCTGCCGCCGCTGCACGCACCATTGACGCACTGCGCCTCAAGCTCGAAGAAGCGAACGGTTCACCGGCAGCTGCCGAGGCTCCTGCCGCGGAAGAAGCTCCGGCCGCAGACGAAGCCCCCGAAGCAGCTGCAGAGGCTCCCGCCGAAGCACCCGCTGCCGAAGAGAACTAGTTTCTCTTCACCCACCAGACTCCGGTGTGAAGGCAATGGCCCAGGCCGCCAAGCACCACCTATAGGAAGGACGCCACACCATGGCGAAGCTCACCAACGAAGAGCTCATTGAAGCTTTCAAGGAACTGACCATCATCGAGCTCTCCGAGTTCGTCAAGCTCTTCGAAGAGACCTTCGAAGTTACTGCAGCTGCAGTTGCTGTTGCTGGCCCCGCCGGTGGCGGCGCCGCTGAAGAAGCTGAAGAGCAGACTGAATTCGACGTTATCCTCGAATCAGCTGGCGAAAAGAAGATCGCAGTGATCAAGGAAGTTCGCGCAATCACTTCCCTGGGTCTGAAGGAAGCTAAGGACGTTGTTGACAGCGCCCCCAAGGCTGTCCTCGAAGGCGTCACCAAGGAAGCTGCCGAAAAGGCAGTGGAGCAGCTCCAGGCTGCCGGCGCAACCGTTACCCTCAAGTAACTCACGCCGCTTCACGGAAAACCCCGTCCACTTCGGTGGGCGGGGTTTTCCTGCATTTAACCCAAGTAGGTCGAACTAACTGTCGTTTTGAGCGCTCATAACGACAGTTAGTGCGACCTACTTGGGTGTGGTGCCTAGTTCGGTTCGGAGATATCGGCGACGAGGGCGCCCAGTGCTGCGGTGAGCGCATCGGCGTCCACAAACGCGCTGTAGCCGTGTTCGCCGGCGCCCATGGAGATCCGGCGGCCGGCAATGGTGGCGTCCGCGTACACCGGCCAGGCGGTGGTGCTGCCGAGTGGGGTGATGGTCCCGCGTTCGTAGCCGGTCGCACCAAGCGCCACGTCCGCGGGCGGCAACGAGAGTTTGTTGACGCCCACCAGGGTCCGCAGTTTTGGCCAGGAGATCTGCCGGTCGCCCGGAATCAGCGCGAACAGGAACGTCCCGTCCTTGTGCTTGACCACCAGGGACTTCACGATGTCCGCGGGCGTGATGCCCAGGATCCCGGCAGCCTCCTCGAGGCTCCGCGCGGCCAGCCGCTCCACCAGCTGCACGTCCAGCCCGCGCGCGGCGGCGTCGGCAAGGAAACGCTGACGTCCGACGGCGGCGCTCGTGTTGTGGACCTGCCCCACCATCAGTTCCTGCCCACCATTATTCCGTGCCCACTATCAGTCCCGGTACAGCAGGAGCGCTTCGCCCTGGCCGCCGCCGCCACACAGGGAGACCGCGGCCTTACCGCTGCCGCGCCGTTTGAGTTCATGGGCCGCGTGCAGCGCCAAGCGCGCACCGGATGCACCGATCGGGTGGCCGAGGGCAATGGCGCCGCCGTGGATGTTGCACTTCTCCAGCGGGTAGTCCAGGTCCTTCAGCGACTGCACCGCGACCGAACCGAACGCTTCGTTGATTTCGATGAAGTCCAGGTCCGCGGTGCTCCATTCCGCCCGCTGCAGTGCGTTCATGATCGCGTGGGACGGCTGCGAATGCAGGGAATTGTCCGGACCGGCAACCTGTCCGGGCTTCCCCACCACAGCCAGGTATTCCAGACCGTTCTCCTCCGCGAACCGGCGCGATGCCAGCACCAGTGCGGAGGCGCCGTCGGACAGGGGGGAGGAGTTGCCTGCGGTGATGGTTCCGTCGCTGACAAAGGCTGCCCGCAGCCCGGCCAGGGACTGGATGGACGTGTTGGGCCGTACGCCTTCATCGGTGGCGACAACGACGGGATCGCCCTTGCGCTGCTTGACGCTGATGGGTGCGATCTCGTCGTCGAAGACGCCGTTCTTCGCCGCCAGCGCCGCACGTTGGTGCGAGTGGGCGGCCACGTTGTCCTGCGAGGTCCGGTCGATGCCCAGCGTCAGGTTCTTGGCTTCGGTGGACAGGCCCATGGACTGGCCGTCGAACGCATCCGTGAGGCCGTCGTGCGCCGCGACATCCAGCGCCTGGATGGCGCCATAGGTCCAGCCCTGGCGGGAACCCGGCAGCAGGTGGGGCGCACGGGTCATTGATTCCTGGCCGCCGGCCACCACCACCGTGGCGTCGCCGCTGCGGATCATCCTGGCGGCGTCGATCACCGCGGTCAGCCCGGACAGGCACACCTTGTTGATAGTGACCGTGGGAACGTTCCAGCCGATTCCAGCTCCGATGGCGCTCTGGCGCGCGGGGTTCTGCCCGGCACCGGCCTGCAGTACCTGGCCCATGATGACGGCGTCCACCTGGCCGGCCTCCACGCCGCTCGCGGCAATCGCGGACCTGATCGCGTGGGCTCCGAGTTCGACGGCGGTGAAGCTCGCCAGTTGCCCGTTGAGCCGGCCCTGCGGTGTACGCGCACCGGCCAGGATGACCACGTCATTGTTGTCGTTGGAGTTGCCCATTGTGATCTCTTCCGCTCTGAATCGATGTACTTCCAAGGCTACCGTGAGGCCTGTCACCTATTTATCCAAACGCCTCAGAGGCGCCGATGATTCCATTCGTGCGGGCCGTGGCCACTAGGGGAGAACTACCCATCCGCCGGATGTGCGCGTGCTCGCGGCAGTGCGTAGGGTGGACGGCGAAGACGAAAGCAACAGAGCAACGCAAAACAGGGAGCAGCAGCATCTTGAAGAAAATCCTCGCCGCGGCAGCCATGGGCAGCCTCGCCGGACTCACCGCCTGCAGCGTTGCCACTCCTGCGCCGGACAGCACTTCATCAGCAGCAGCCCCTACTGCGTCCACCTCCGCACCTTCCACCGCGTCGCCGTCGCGCTCTTCCAGTCCGTCAGCAGCGCCCCAGGCCGGTGGTGTTAAGGGAGCCTGCGAGACGTTCAACTCGCTCTACGCCGACTACAAGGCCATCCAGGATGATTCCAACGCCTACGAGGACATCTACTTTGCCGCGCAGGACGCCAAGGACACGGTGTCGGGGAACCTGGTGGGACTGTTTACCTCGCTCAGCGTCCTCGCTCTTGACCACTCCACGGCCGCGAAAAGCGGCGGCGATCCCGAGCAGGCTTCCAAGGATGGTGTGCGTGATGCTGTCTTCGCCAACGCCCAGGCCTGCACGGCTGAGGACGTTACGCTCCGGCTCTGATGCCGCTTCCGGTACCAAAAAAATCAGTGCTTGCAATAAGTCCGGTTGTGGGGTAGACACGTAATTGGTTTTGCCGTATCGTAGATATTTGCGTCTTCCCTGTTTACCTTCAGCCTTCATATAGCGGTGGGCTTTGCCTGGCAGCTGACCATCAACGTGCCGTCAACAACGTCATTGGATGGAAAGCCCCGGCCCGGGTCATATAGCGGAACCGGATGGTAGCACTGCGGAGTCATTCCGCAGGGTGCACAGCGGGGGAGATCTGAAAACGCCTGAAGGTCTGTGGAAGGATCCCTCTTGGTCGCCTCGAGCACCTCTAATAACGAAACCGCTAACACCGCCGACAGCACTGATGGTGCCACTCGCCGGCTCTCATTCGCAAAGATTCACGAACCGCTGGACGTTCCGAATCTCCTTGCCCTGCAGACGGACAGCTTCGACTGGCTGGTCGGAAACGAACGCTGGCAGGCGCGCGTAGCGAAGGCCGTCGAAGAAAACGATCTCAGCGTCGCCACCTCGTCCGGACTGTCGGACATCTTTGAAGAGATCTCCCCGATCGAGGACTTCCAGGGCACCATGTCCCTGAGCTTCTCCGATCCGGAGTTCGCTGACCCGAAGTACACCATGGCCGAGTGCAAGGACCGGGACGCAACGTACTCGGCACCGCTGTACGTCAAGGCCGAGTTCATGAACAACAACACGGGCGAAATCAAGCAGCAGACCGTGTTCATGGGCGACTTCCCCCTCATGACGGAGAAGGGCACCTTCGTCGTCAACGGCACCGAGCGTGTGGTCGTCTCCCAGCTGGTCCGTTCACCGGGCGCCTACTTTGAGCGCACCGCCGACAAGACCAGTGACAAGGACATCTTCACTGCCAAGATCATCCCGTCCCGCGGTGCATGGTTTGAACTCGAGATCGACAAGCGCGACCAGGTCGGCGTTCGCCTCGACCGCAAGCGCAAGCAGTCCGTCACCGTTCTGCTGAAGGCCCTCGGCTGGACCGAAGGCCAGATCCTCGAAGAGTTCGGCCAGTACGACTCCATGCGCGCAACGCTGGAGAAGGACGCCACCGAGACCCGCGAAGACGCGTTGCTGGACATCTACCGGAAGCTGCGACCGGGCGAGCCGCCCACAGTCGAGGCTGCCCAGTCCCTCCTGGACAACCTGTACTTCAACTCCAAGCGCTACGATCTGGCCAAGGTTGGCCGTTACAAGATCAACCGCAAGCTTGGCATTGACCGCTCCCTTGGCGACAAGGAAGCTTCGGTCCTGCACGTTGAAGACATCGTGGCCATGATCAAGTTCCTGGTTGCCCTGCACGCCGGCGAGAAGACCCTCACGGGCAAGCGCGACGGCCAGGACCACGAGCTGCGCGTTGAGATCGATGACATCGACCACTTCGGCAACCGTCGTATCCGCGCCGTCGGCGAGCTCATCGAGAACCAGGTCCGCACCGGCCTGTCCCGTATGGAGCGCGTTGTCCGCGAGCGGATGACCACCCAGGACGTCGAGGCCATCACGCCGCAGACACTGATCAACATCCGCCCTGTCGTTGCAGCCATCAAGGAGTTCTTCGGAACTTCCCAGCTGTCACAGTTCATGGACCAGAACAACCCGCTGTCGGGTCTGACCCACAAGCGCCGTCTGTCCGCGCTTGGCCCGGGTGGTCTGTCCCGTGACCGCGCAGGCATGGAAGTTCGAGACGTTCACCCGTCCCACTACGGACGTATGTGCCCCATCGAAACCCCTGAAGGCCCGAACATTGGTCTGATCGGTTCGCTGGCATCCTACGGCCGCATCAACCCGTTCGGCTTCATCGAGACCCCTTACCGTCTCGTCGCTGAAGGCGTTGTCTCCGATGAGGTCCAGTACCTCACGGCCGACGACGAGGCAGAGGTCCTGATCGCACAGGCCAACGCTCCGCTGGATGAGAACAAGAAGTTCGCCGAAGAGACCGTCCTGGTCCGCGCCCGTGGTGGTGGAGGCGAGCCTGTGCTCGTTCCCGCCGGCGAGGTCGAGTTCATGGACGTTTCCCCGCGCCAGATGGTGTCCGTGGCTACGGCCCTGATCCCGTTCCTCGAGCATGACGATGCTAACCGCGCACTCATGGGTGCCAACATGCAGCGCCAGGCCGTGCCGCTGGTCCGTTCCGAGGCCCCGTTCGTGGGCACCGGCATGGAGCGCGCCGCCGCCGTCGACGCCGGTGATGTCACCATCGCGAAGAAGGCCGGTGTGGTTACCGAGGTCTCCGCTGAGCTCGTCATCATGCTCAACGACGACGGTACGGAAACCAACTACCGCATCAACAAGTTCGCACGCTCCAACCAGGGCAACTGCTACAACAACCGTGTCCTGGTGAACGAAGGCCAGCGCCTCGAGGTCGGCGGCATCATCGCCGACGGTCCGGCAACGGACCAGGGCGAACTCGCCCTCGGTAAGAACCTGCTCGTGGCATTCATGTCATGGGAAGGCCACAACTTCGAGGACGCCATCATCCTCTCGCAGCGCATTGTTGCCGAGGACGTTCTTTCCTCCATCCACATCGAGGAGCACGAGATCGATGCCCGCGACACCAAGCTTGGCGCCGAGGAAATCACCCGTGACATCCCCAACGTGTCCGAGGAAGTCCTGGCAGGTCTGGACGAGCGCGGCATCATCCACATCGGTGCCGAAGTTGAAGCCGGCGACATCCTGGTCGGAAAGGTCACCCCGAAGGGTGAAACCGAACTGACCCCGGAAGAGCGCCTGCTGCGCGCCATCTTCGGTGAGAAGTCCCGCGAAGTGCGCGACACCTCCCTGAAGGTTCCGCACGGCGAGTCCGGCACCGTCATCGGCGTCCGCGTCTTCGACCGCGACAATGACGACGAACTGCCCCCGGGCGTGAACCAGCTGGTGCGTGTCTACGTGGCCGCCAAGCGCAAGATCACCGACGGCGACAAGCTCGCCGGCCGTCACGGCAACAAGGGCGTTATTTCCAAGATCCTCCCGATCGAGGACATGCCCTTCCTTGCCGACGGTACCCCCGTTGATATCGTCCTGAACCCGCTGGGTGTTCCGGGCCGTATGAACGTCGGCCAGGTGCTCGAAACGCACCTCGGCTGGGTTGCCAAGACCGGTTGGAAGATCGAAGGCGAGCCCGAGTGGATGAAGCAGCTGCCGAACCTGCCGCGCGAGAGTGGCCAGACCACTGTTGCAACGCCGGTGTTCGATGGCGCCCGTGAAGAGGAAATCACGGGTCTGCTGGACTCCACCAACGTCACCCGCGACGGCGACCGCCTGATCAACTCCTCAGGCAAGACCCGCCTCTTCGACGGCCGCTCCGGCGAGCCGTTCCCGGATCCGATCTCGGTCGGCTACATGTACATCCTGAAGCTCCACCACCTGGTGGACGACAAGATCCACGCCCGTTCCACTGGCCCGTACTCCATGATCACGCAGCAGCCGCTGGGTGGTAAGGCACAGTTCGGTGGCCAGCGCTTCGGTGAGATGGAAGTGTGGGCGCTGGAAGCTTATGGCGCCGCGTACACGCTCCAGGAACTCCTCACCATCAAGTCGGATGATATCCACGGTCGTGTCAAGGTCTACGAAGCAATCGTCAAGGGCGAGAACATCCCCGAGCCGGGCGTTCCTGAGTCCTTCAAGGTCTTGATCAAGGAAATGCAGTCGCTGTGCCTGAACGTGGAAGTACTCTCCACGGACGGAACCACAATTGAAATGCGTGACTCTGATGACGCAGTCTTCACGGCTGCGGAAGAACTGGGCATCGATCTGTCTCGTGCAGAGCCCAGTTCCGTAGAAGAGGTTTAGCAGGTTGATGTCCGACGGCGGGTGACCACCCGCCGTCGGACATCACCTCCCTCTTCCCGTAACCAAGACTTCAGAATTTAGAGAACAAGAGAGAACAGGGACCATATGTCCAGCGAATCCTCCTTCGGCCTCATGCAGATCGGCCTCGCCACCGCGGATGACATCCGTGGCTGGTCTTACGGCGAGGTTAAGAAGCCGGAAACCATCAACTACCGCACGCTCAAGCCCGAGAAGGACGGCCTCTTCTGCGAGAAGATCTTCGGCCCTTCCCGCGACTGGGAATGCTACTGCGGTAAGTACAAGCGCGTGCGCTTCAAGGGCATCATCTGCGAGCGGTGTGGCGTTGAAGTCACCCGTGCAAAGGTGCGCCGTGAGCGCATGGGCCACATCGAGCTGGCCGCCCCCGTCACGCACATCTGGTACTTCAAGGGTGTTCCGTCACGTCTGGGCTACCTCCTTGACCTGGCACCGAAGGACCTCGAAAAGGTCATCTACTTCGCTGCCTACATGATCACCAGCGTCGACGCCGACAGCCGCCACGAGGAACTGCCCAACCTGCAGGTTGAGCACGACATCGAGAAGAAGCAGCTGATCGACAACCGTGACTCCGACATCGCCACGATCGCCCGTGACCTCGAAAACGAGATCGCGCGCCTCGAAGGTGAAGGTGCCAAGGCTGCCGATAAGAAGAAGGCCCGCGACTCCGCGGACCGTCAGATGGCCAACGTGCGTAAGCGTGCCGACGCCGAGATCGAGCGCCTCGAGCAGGTCTGGGACCGTTTCAAGAACCTGAAGGTCGCAGACCTCGAAGGCGACGAAGGCCTCTACCGCGAGCTGCGCGACCGCTACGGCATGTACTTCGAAGGCTCCATGGGTGCCGAAGCCATCAAGAAGCGTCTTGAGAACTTCGACATGCAGGCCGAGTCTGACCTCCTGCGCGACATCATTGCCAACGGCAAGGGCCAGCGCAAGACCCGTGCCCTGAAGCGCCTGAAGGTGGTCAACGCGTTCCTGACCACCAACAACAGCCCGCTCGGCATGGTGCTGGACGCTGTCCCGGTGATCCCGCCGGAACTGCGCCCGATGGTCCAGCTGGACGGTGGCCGCTTCGCGACCTCCGACCTCAACGACCTCTACCGTCGTGTGATCAACCGCAACAACCGCCTCAAGCGCCTGCTTGACCTCGGTGCCCCGGAGATCATCGTCAACAACGAGAAGCGCATGCTTCAGGAAGCTGTTGACAGCCTCTTCGACAACGGCCGTCGCGGCCGTCCGGTCACCGGTCCTGGCAACCGTCCGCTGAAGTCCCTGAGCGACATGCTCAAGGGCAAGCAGGGTCGTTTCCGCCAGAACCTCCTCGGCAAGCGCGTTGACTACTCCGGCCGTTCGGTCATCGTCGTCGGCCCGCAGCTGAAGCTGCACCAGTGTGGTCTGCCCAAGCAGATGGCGCTGGAGCTCTTCAAGCCGTTCGTGATGAAGCGCCTGGTTGACCTCAACCACGCCCAGAACATCAAGTCGGCCAAGCGTATGGTTGAGCGTTACCGTCCGCAGGTCTGGGACGTGCTGGAAGAGATCATCACCGAACACCCGGTGCTGCTCAACCGTGCACCTACCCTGCACCGTCTTGGCATCCAGGCGTTCGAACCGCAGCTTGTTGAAGGTAAGGCAATCCAGCTCCACCCGCTGGTTTGTGGCGCCTTCAACGCTGACTTCGACGGCGACCAGATGGCAGTCCACCTGCCGCTGAGCCCCGAGGCCCAGGCTGAGGCACGCATCCTGATGCTGTCCTCGAACAACATCCTGAAGCCGTCCGACGGCCGTCCGGTCACCCTGCCTTCGCAGGATATGATCATCGGTCTTTACCACCTGACCACCAAGCGTGTCGGTTCAGCTGGCGAAGGACGCGTCTTCTCCTCGGTTGCCGAAGCCATCATGGCCTACGACCTCCGCGAGCTGCACTTGAACTCGCAGGTCAGGATCCGTCTCGAAGGCTTCGTTCCGTACGCGGGCTGGGAAGCTCCGGAAGGCTGGGAAGCCGGCCAGCCGGTGATCGTCCAGACCTCCCTGGGACAGGTCATCTTCAACCAGACGCTGCCGGCGGATTACCCGTGGGTTGAGAACGTTGCGGACAAGGGCGAACTGTCCACGATCGTCAACGATCTCGCCGAGCGCTACCCGAAGGTGGTCACGGCGGCAACGCTGGACAACCTGAAGGATGCCGGTTTCTACTGGGCCACCCGCTCGGGCGTTACCGTCGCCATCTCGGACATCGAGGTACCCAAGGACAAGCCGAAGATCCTCGCCGGTTACGAAATCATGGCTGCCAAGATCCAGGGCCAGTACGACAAGGGCCTGATCGACGACGACGAGCGTCGCCAGGAACTGATCGAGATCTGGAACAAGGCAACGAACGAGATTGCCCAGGTGATGCGTGACAACCTGTCGCCGATGAACACCATCAACCGTATGGTGTCCTCCGGTGCACGTGGTAACTGGATGCAGGTTCGTCAGATCGCGGGTATCCGTGGCCTGGTGGCCAACCCCAAGGGTGAAATCATCCCGCGTCCCATCAAGTCCTCCTACCGCGAGGGCCTGTCGGTGCTGGAATACTTCATCGCCACGCACGGTGCCCGTAAGGGTCTGGCTGACACCGCGCTGCGTACCGCCAACTCGGGTTACCTGACCCGTCGGCTGGTGGACGTGTCGCAGGACGTCATCGTCCGCGAAGAGGACTGCGGCACCGAGCGCGGCCTGGTTACGCCAATCGCCGTGCCGGACGCCAACGGCGAGCTGGTCCTGGACGAGAACGTCGAGAACAGCGCCTACGCTCGTACGCTCGCTGTTGACGTTGTGGACTCCAAGGGCAATGTCCTTGCAGCCGGCGGCACCGACTGCGGCGACGTCGTTATAGCTGAGCTGTTCGCAGCCGGCATCACCGAGGTCAAGGTCCGCTCTGTACTCACCTGTGAGTCCAGCGTCGGCACCTGCGCCCTGTGCTACGGCCGTTCGCTGGCAACCGGCAAGACCGTGGACATCGGCGAGGCTGTCGGCATCATCGCCGCACAGTCCATCGGTGAGCCCGGTACCCAGCTGACCATGCGTACGTTCCACACCGGTGGTGCTGTTTCCGCTACCGGTGGAGAAGACATCACCCAGGGTCTGCCGCGTATCCAGGAGCTCTTCGAAGCCCGTACTCCGAAGGGTGTCGCACCGATTGCTGAAGCAGCCGGCCGCATCGCCATCGAAGAGTCCGAGCGTCAGATGCGCCTGGTCATCACCCCGGATGACGGCTCTGAAGAGATCGCCTACCCGGTACTGCGCCGTTCACGCCTCCTCATCGAGGATGGCGAGCACGTCACAGTAGGCCAGAAGCTCATCAACGGTCCGGTGGACCCCAAGCAGGTTCTGCGCATCATGGGTCCCCGTGCCGCGCAGAAGTTCCTGGTGGACGAGGTTCAGGGTGTGTACCGCAGCCAGGGCATCGGTATCCACGACAAGCACGTCGAGGTTATCGTCCGCCAGATGCTGCGCCGCGTCACGGTCATCGAATCCGGCGAATCGGATCTGCTCCCCGGCGAGCTCGCCGAGCGCAGCCGCTTCGAGGAGGCCAACCGCCGCGTTGTGTCCGAGGGCAAGACTCCGGCTTCCGGACGTCCTGAGCTCATGGGCATCACCAAGGCGTCCCTGGCCACCGAGTCCTGGCTGTCCGCAGCTTCCTTCCAGGAGACCACCCGCGTCCTGACGCAGGCGGCCATGGAAGGCAAGAGCGACCCGCTGCTCGGCCTCAAGGAGAACGTCATCATCGGTAAGCTGATCCCGGCCGGCACGGGTCTCCCGCGCTATACCGAGGTCACCGTGGAGCCCACTGAGGAAGCAAAGGCCAACCTGTTCACCGGCCCCAGCGCATTCAGTGACTTCTCGTACGACTCCCTGGGCGGCGACGGAGCTCCTGAGTTCCACGCCATCCCGCTGGATGACTACGATCTCGGCAACGATTTCCGCTAGTCGATTGCGTTGAAGGGCCCCGTTTCCACTTGGTGGAGGCGGGGCCCTTCGTCTACACCCGATTAAGGGCCCGGGTCCAGCCGTGCTAAACTTTGTCTAATTGTTCTGTGTGGCAGTGGATGAAGGCCGCCGCAGCATCATTTTGGTTTTGTTCTCATGATGCTGGGTGGAGCTTGTTTCCGGGTTGCGGGTAAGGTGCGCAACGAATGCCACGCTTTTGCACGCCTACGCAAGTTTCCAGAGGCCGCAGCTGCAAGGAACAACGCCAAAACCATTGTGTTCAGGCTGGCGCCTGAGCGTGAAGGTAGAGATCAAACCAACGGAGAACACGAGAGTGCCTACGATTAACCAGCTGGTCCGCAAGGGCCGCACGCCTAAGGTCAAAAAGACCAAGGCTCCCGCGCTTAACGGCAGCCCGATGCGCCGCGGTGTCTGCACCCGCGTTTACACCACCACCCCCAAGAAGCCGAACTCGGCTCTTCGTAAGGTTGCACGTGTGCGCCTCAACGGTGGCGTTGAAGTTACCGCTTACATCCCCGGTGTCGGCCACAACCTGCAGGAGCACTCCATTGTGCTCGTTCGCGGCGGTCGCGTGAAGGACCTCCCCGGTGTCCGTTACAAGATCGTCCGTGGCGCCCTCGATACCCAGGGTGTGAAGAACCGTAAGCAGGCACGCAGCCGTTACGGCGCAAAGATGGAGAAGAAGTAATATGCCTCGCAAGGGTCCGGCCCCCAAGCGGCCGCTCGTACTAGATCCCGTTTACGGCTCCCCGCTGGTTACCCAGCTGATCAACAAGGTGCTGGTTGACGGTAAGAAGTCCACCGCAGAGCGCATTGTTTACGGTGCCCTCGAAGGCGCCCGCGCCAAGTCCGGCGGCGACCCCGTAGCAGCCCTCAAGAAGGCCATGGAGAACGTCAAGCCTTCCCTCGAGGTCCGCTCACGCCGCGTTGGTGGCGCTACCTACCAGGTTCCGGTTGAGGTCAAGCCGGGCCGCTCCACCGCCCTCGCCCTGCGTTGGCTGGTTGGCTACTCCAAGGCCCGCCGTGAAAAGACCATGACCGAGCGCCTCCAGAACGAAATCCTGGATGCCTCCAACGGTCTCGGTGCCGCTGTGAAGCGTCGCGAAGACACCCACAAGATGGCCGAGTCCAACAAGGCCTTCGCACACTACCGCTGGTAATACTTCCCGGACGCCGCCGGCTCGACTGAGCCGGCGGCGAACGCGTAGTCCATCCGAAAGGGAGACACCGTGGCACAGGACGTGCTTACAGACCTTAGTAAGGTCCGCAACATCGGCATCATGGCTCACATCGATGCTGGCAAGACCACCACCACCGAGCGCATTCTGTTCTACACAGGTGTGAACCACAAGATCGGCGAAACGCACGACGGCGCTTCGACGACTGACTGGATGGAACAGGAAAAGGAACGCGGCATCACCATCACGTCTGCCGCCGTGACCTGCTTCTGGGACAACAACCAGATCAACATCATTGACACCCCCGGCCACGTTGACTTCACCGTCGAGGTTGAGCGCTCACTGCGCGTCCTCGACGGCGCCGTTGCCGTGTTCGATGGTAAAGAAGGTGTCGAGCCCCAGTCTGAGACCGTTTGGCGCCAGGCTGACAAGTACAACGTTCCGCGTATCTGCTTCGTCAACAAGATGGACAAGCTCGGCGCTGACTTCTACTACACGGTAGACACCATCATCAGCCGCCTCGGTGCCAAGCCGCTCGTTATGCAGCTGCCGATCGGTGCCGAGAACGACTTCGTCGGCGTCGTCGACATCCTGGAAATGCGTGCGCTGGTCTGGCCGGGCGACTCCAAGGGTGACGTCACCATGGGTGCCAAGTACGAGGTCCAGGAGATCCCCGCGGATCTGCTGGAGAAGGCCAAGGAATACCGGGCTGCCCTCGTTGAGACGGTGGCTGACGCTACCGAAGAGCTCATGGAGAAGTACCTCGAGGGTGAAGAACTCACCGTCGATGAGCTCAAGGCCGGCATCCGCAAGATGACGATCAACTCTGAGCTCTACCCGGTCTTCTGTGGCTCCGCGTTCAAGAACCGCGGCGTTCAGCCGATGCTTGACGCCGTGGTTGACTACCTGCCCAACCCGCTCGACGTCCCGCCGATGATCGGTCACGATCCTCGCGACGAAGAGAAGGAACTCACGCGCGCGCCTTCCTCCGAGGAGCCGTTCTCGGCTCTGGCGTTCAAGATTGCTGCGCACCCCTTCTTCGGCCAGCTCACCTTCATCCGCGTGTACTCCGGTCACGTCGAAGCTGGTGCTCAGGTGGTCAACTCCACCAAGGGCAAGAAGGAGCGCATCGGCAAGCTGTTCCAGATGCACGCCAACAAGGAAATGCCTGTTGAAGGCGCTACCGCCGGCCACATCTACGCAGCGATCGGGTTGAAGGACACCACCACGGGTGACACCCTGTGCGATTCCAGCAACCAGATCGTCCTCGAGTCCATGAGCTTCCCGGAGCCCGTGATCTCGGTTGCCATCGAACCGAACACCAAGGGTGACCAGGAGAAGCTCTCACTGGCTATCCAGAAGCTCTCCGCTGAGGACCCGACCTTCCAGGTCTCCCTCAACGAGGACACCGGACAGACCATCATCGCCGGCATGGGCGAGCTCCACCTGGATATCCTGGTGGACCGCATGCGCCGCGAATTCAAGGTCGAGGCCAACGTCGGCAAGCCGCAGGTCGCTTACCGCGAAACCATCAAGAATGTTGTTGCGCGTCACGACTACACGCACAAGAAGCAGACCGGTGGTTCGGGTCAGTTCGCAAAGATCCAGATTGCCATCGGGCCGCTGGACACTTCCGAAGGCGAGCTGTACGAGTTCGAGAACAAGGTCACCGGTGGCCGTATTCCGCGCGAATACATCCCGTCGGTTGACGCCGGCATCCAGGATGCACTGAACGACGGCGTCCTGGCCGGTTACCCGGTTGTTGGCATCAAGGCGACGCTGATTGACGGCGCATACCACGATGTTGACTCTTCGGAAATGGCGTTCAAGATCGCCGGCCGTATGGCTTTCAAGGAAGCCGCACGCAAGGCGAACCCCATCCTGCTCGAACCGCTGATGGATGTAGAGGTCCGCACCCCTGAGGAATACATGGGTGAAGTAATCGGTGACCTCAACTCCCGCCGTGGCCAGATGCAGTCCATGGAAGATGCACAGGGTGTCAAGGTCATCCGTGCGCACGTCCCGCTGTCCGGCATGTTCGGCTACATCGGTGACCTGCGTTCCAAGACCCAGGGCCGCGCTGTGTATTCCATGACGTTCCACAGCTACGCCGAGGTCCCGAAGGCATTTGCCGACGAGATCATCCAGAAGAACCGCGGCGAGTAGTCTTCCGACTTTCGCAGCAAAAACTCGGGTGCGTTTCCGGTTGACGGAAGCTCACCTGGTGCAGGTGGCCGGGTCCCGGTCGGATGCAGTCCGGTCAAGCCGGGCCCCGGCCATCTGCACGAACAGGCTCGAGGGACTAGTATTAGTTCCTGAATCTGCAATTTCACCAATCCAAAGCCCCCCAAGTAGACTTGCCTGAGTTTCTGCCGCGATAAGCGCGGTTGAAGGGTAAGTCATTTGAAAACGTTCTAGGAGGAACCTGTGGCAAAGGCAAAGTTCGAGCGGACTAAGCCGCACGTCAACATCGGCACCATTGGTCACGTTGACCACGGTAAGACGACGCTGACTGCCGCCATTTCCAAGGTGCTGTACGACAAGTACCCGACTCTCAACGAGCAGCGCGACTTCGCGTCGATTGACTCTGCTCCGGAAGAGCGCCAGCGTGGCATCACGATCAACATTTCCCACGTTGAGTACCAGACCGAGAAGCGCCACTACGCACACGTAGACGCTCCGGGTCACGCTGACTACATCAAGAACATGATCACCGGTGCCGCACAGATGGACGGTGCAATCCTCGTGGTTGCCGCCACTGACGGCCCGATGGCTCAGACCCGCGAGCACGTTCTGCTTGCCCGCCAGGTTGGCGTTCCCTACCTGCTGGTTGCGCTGAACAAGTCGGACATGGTTGACGACGAAGAGCTGCTGGACCTCGTTGAAATGGAAGTTCGTGAGCTGCTTTCGGCTCAGGGCTTCGATGGCGACGAAGCTCCCGTTGTTCGCGTTTCCGGCCTGAAGGCCCTCGAAGGCGACCCCATCTGGGTCAAGTCCGTCGAGGACCTCATGGCAGCCGTTGACGAGTCCGTTCCGGACCCCGTACGTGACCGTGACAAGCCGTTCCTGATGCCGATCGAAGACGTCTTCACGATCACCGGCCGTGGCACCGTTGTAACGGGCCGCGCCGAGCGTGGAACCCTCGCCATCAACTCCGAGGTTGAGATCGTCGGCATCCGCCCGGTCCAGAAGACCACGGTTACCGGTATCGAGATGTTCCACAAGCAGCTCGACGAAGCATGGGCCGGCGAGAACTGTGGCCTCCTGCTCCGCGGTCTGAAGCGCGATGACGTAGAGCGTGGCCAGGTTGTCGTCAAGCCGGGTTCCATCACCCCGCACACCGACTTCGAGGCTAACGTCTACATCCTCTCCAAGGACGAAGGCGGACGTCACAACCCGTTCTACTCGAACTACCGCCCGCAGTTCTACTTCCGCACCACGGACGTAACCGGCGTTATCACCCTGCCGGAAGGCACGGAAATGGTTATGCCTGGCGACAACACTGAGATGACCGTTGCGCTCATCCAGCCCATCGCCATGGAAGAGGGCCTCGGCTTCGCCATCCGCGAAGGCGGCCGCACCGTTGGTTCAGGACGCGTTACCAAGATCAATAAGTAATTTACTTGTTGATTACGGAGCTGATCGCCGTCTGACGGCCTGACGCGAAGTTTGGAACAGCCCCGCTGCTAGTGCAGCGGGGCTGTTCTTTGCTACAATTAATCCAATCAATGGATTAATTGTGCAGGCAGGCCTGCCCTTTGGAAAGGGATCGCCGTGAGGGACGAATCATATGAAGCGGGGTACCGCGCCGGTCACCTTCAGGGGTGGCTTGACGCCGTGGCCAAGCTTCAGGCGTCCGGCCAGCTGAGTCCGGGGGCCACGCAATCGCCAAGTTCTGCCGACGCCGACTCACGGCTGGGGGAGGGCCCGCCCCTGGGGCAGCGTACGACGGCGGCGGTCACCAGTGTGCCCACGCCGGCCACGCCAGTGCCCGCCGACGTCAGCATCTCCCTGGTGCCGGCGTCGCCTTCGGCGCCCTTATCGTCGCCGTCGCCCACCGCGTCGGTGCCACCGAGGATTCCGCCGCAGTCTCCGGCCGCCTCGTTCCAGACATATCCGGAGACACCGGCTGAGCGCCAGGCCCGACGTGAAAAGCGGGACCGGCAGAACATCAACATCACGCTGTACGTGGCCAGCCTGCTGCTGGTGGCTGCCGCAGCACTCTTCATCGGCACCAGCCTTCCGCCCATGTTGCGCTTTGCCGGCGTCTGCGCAGTCACGGCGCTTTTCTATGGCGCGGGATTTGTACTGCACGCCCGGGTCCCGCGGCTGAAGCCTGCTGCCGTGGCGTTCACCGGCACCGGGCTTGCCCTGGTTCCTGTGACCGGCCTGGCACTGTACAACTTCGCATTGCAGCACGGCCCGTCTGCCTGGCTGATCACGTCGCTGATCGGTACCGCGGCTTATGTTGCGGCGGCGGTCCGGCTGGAGAGCAGGGTTCTCGTGTACCTTTCCTTCACGTTTGTGGCTTCCACAGCGTTCTCCGGCGTTTCAATCCTGGGTGGCGCGCTCGTCTGGTATTTCGCTGCGCTCATAGCCGTCGCCGTGCTGCTAACTGGCATTGCCCTTGCCCGGCCGCGTTGGCTGCCGCCGGTCTATGTCAGGCCGCTGATGGTCCTGCACCCGTTGGTGGTTCCGGCCGTTGCCGTCGCCGCGACCTGCGTGCCGTTGCACTTGGACAAAGCTGAGTACGCGCTGGTCATCGGGATGTGCGGAGTCTATTTTGCCCTTATGGCCGCTGTTCCGGGGCGGGTCCGGCTGATCAACTTCTATGCGGCACGGGCCGCCCTGACTGTAGCTGCCGCCGTCGAGATCTGGCACCTGACCGGCCGGGGGACCGATGCCCTGCTCGCCGCCGGCGTACTGTTCGCCGCCCAGGCAGTGGGGCTGGCGTTCGTGTCGGCCAGGCTGACGGGCTGGTTTCCTCAGCAGCAGGCAGGCTCGTCCGCCGCCGGCAACAGCCCAAACGCCGCTGGAGAACGCTGGCAGGTTGATGCCCGGGCGACGTTTGCTCTGCAACTCGCTGCCACCACGGCGTTCAGCGTTCACGCGACCGCTGTCGGCTTCTTCCGCGCTCTGGACGGCTACGGTTCAGTCGCAGCGGGTACTACGGTGCCGCTGTGGGTGCCGGTGGCCTTATCGTTGGCCACGGGCATGGTGCTGGCAGCCAAGTGGGCTGGCCGGGCCGAATGGGCGCCAGTGGCCGCACTGGTCTTGGCCGGCATAGTTTCGCCTTCGATGGGCGCGTGGCCGCTCGCCGGGATGCTGCTCGCCGCGGCCGGCTTCTGGGCGATCCGTGGGGTTTTGTCGGCAGGTGATTTCGGCGGCCGGTTGGTTCTGGGGTCCCGGTTGGCCCTCACCTGTGCGGTCCCCGTAACTGTCGCGGCCGTGATGGATGACGGTCCCGGGCGGGCCGAGGCGTCAGTGTTCGCGCTGTTGCTGGCACTCGTGGGCCAGCAACTCCTTACGGCGCTCCTGGAACGCGCGGGCGCGCCGACGTTGGCGCCGGAGGCAACCTTGGGCGTCTTCGGTGCCGGGGGTGCACTGGTTCTGGTCGGGCTGCCGTTCATTGAGACCTCGCCGAACCACGCCCTGACAGCCGTTTGCGTGATCATCCAGCTTGCTGCCGCTTTTGTCATCGGAACCCTGGTGGTTCCACGGCCGGCTACGGAACCGGACTGGGTTGCAACGGTGTGGGAGGCCTTGCCGCTGGGTATGTGCGTGGTCGCCGCGACGGTCGCGTTCCAAGCCGTTTCACAAGGCGCCGGGAACGCGGCGTTGTTGTTGGTGGTTGCATATCTGCTCATCACTGCGGTTCGCCTGCCCCTGCGCCAACACCGCTGGGCCTACTGGTGGTTCGCCAGGGCGGCAGCCACCGTACTTGCCCTGACAGTTTTTCACCAGCTGCAGCGGGACGGCGGCCCGGTGGTCATCGCGGACGAAGTGGTCCACCCGGCAACGGTCCTGGTGACCGTGCTGGCACTCCAGCTGTGCCTTCCGCCGGTTGCTGCGGAGCGCCGTCGTGCTCCCCGCGGGATTCTTGCTGACGCGGGCGCAGTGCTCCTTCTCCAGTTGGCCGGCATTACCAGCCTCTTGCAGTCAGGTTCCGCAGACTGGCAGGAAACCTCCGCTGCAGGACTCGTGGCCCTAGGCGCTGCGGCCTCGGGGTACTTCCTTCGCAGAGTGGCGCGTGCAGTCTGGTTGGCCCCGTTTGCATTTGTTGTGCTGCTGGTCTTCAGCGATGGAGATCTACTTCGGGTGGAACTGATCCTGGGTATCTTCGCGGTCTACTCCACGCTGATGGTGGTGGCCGAGCAACAGCGTGCCAGGAAGGGCTGGTACTTTGTGGCGGCCCGCGTGCTGACGGCAGGCCTCGCACTGGTCCTCAGCTACGACATCACCGCCTCGCCCACTGTGGTTTCGGTGACCTTTGCCCTGGCGCTCGCGGCCCAGCATGCCGTCCGCTGGATGATGCGCTCACGGCTGGCTGACATCCCCTTCCAGCAGGCTGCAGTCTGGATCACGCTGGCCGGGCAAGCATTGCTGCCGCTGGTCTACGTGACGAGGCCGGGTGGCGTCGGGCTGCTGGCGCAGGACGACGGCGGCCGCTGGGTGGTGTTGCTGGAACTGCTGTTGCTGCTGGTCTCTGCCGTGGTGGCGAGGAGACTCTTCAGTGCCAACGGAGCCCGCTACTTCGCTGTGTATGCGGCGCTGTTCGGCGTGCTCGCCCTGGGCCAGCTGTTCACGTTTGGCGGGACGTACCTTGTGACCGCGGTCCTGAGCCACACCGGCACAGCCCTGACTCTGCTGGGTGGTGCGCTGCTTGCTACCGCTGCCGGCATCCTGCGATACCGGCAGAACGCGGGCCGGCAGAACGGGCTCACTCAGAACGGGCGCGAGCAGAATGGTCACCAACAGACCGCCGGCGACGCGGACGTCGAGCACTGGCTCTGGCTGGTTACCGCCGGCTCGTTTGCCGGTGTTGGGCTGCTGATCTCGCCGTTGGCGGCCGACTGGGTGACGGGAGCGGCTGTCCTGGTCCTGTCAGCCGTGTGCTTTACCGCGTCGCATATCGAGGATCTGCCGGTCCTGTATCCGCCGGCAGCCGTGGCCGCGCTCGGCGGGTCCGTCGCCTTGGCGTCGGAGGCGTATCAGGATGTCCCCGGCGTCTGGGACGGATTCCTGCCATGGCTGACCGGCGCGGGCGTGGCTTCGGCCGCCCTCTATGCTGTGCGGCTCATGCGCAGCGGCCCGTTGCAGGCCGAGCCGGTGCGTCGTTGGTCGCTTGCCGGTGCGGCCTTCCTCGGCCTCGTGCTGGTGGTCTTCGTCGGAATCCGGCACGATGCAACGTCCTGGACGGCGGCCGCCGTGCTGGCCGCCGCCGTCGGTGTGTCCTACAGGGAGGCACCCGCAAGGGCGCGACGGATCGCCCTCGAAGTGGGTGCGTTGCTCCTCACAGTAGCCATCCAGCGTGCTGCCATCTTCGAACTGGACGCGCCTGAAGGTCGCACAGGCCGGCTATTGACCGACCTTCCCAGTCCGTTCTGGGTTGTCCAGGGGTACGTGGTCCTGGCCGCTGTCCTCGGTGGCTTGCGCTACTTCGCCGGCAACCAAACTGCCGGCCGGTTCCTGGTGGGCGCGGCCTCTGTTTTGCTCTCGCTGAGCGGCCTGGGCATAGTGTTCGGCGGGAACGGTGGGGAGCACCTGTGGGTCCTGGTGCTCCTCGCCCTGCTGCTCGTGGCAGGCCTTGGACTGGGGGAACGGCTCTTCGTCTGGTGGGGCGCGGCAGGGGTGGCCGCCTGCATTCTGTGGGCCATGCGGCAGTACACGTTCCTGCTGTTGGCGTTCATCGCTGTGGGGCTGATCGTCTTTGCCGTCTGGCGGCTGAACCGTGGAACGGCCGGTCAGGCGGCGGAGGCGGGACCAGAGGTGACCCGGGGTCCTGAGTCCAACCCGCCGTTCCGCGACGGCAGGGAACCTTCCCGGCGGCACTGATACTGTTGCTGACAGCGAGAGGAGTACATCATGGAATGGCTGATTTTTCTGATCATCGTGGTCGCCGTGGTCGCCGGAGTTTTCTGGGCCAAGAAGCATTTCCGCACCGAGATTGACCGCGCCAAGCGCATCAACCGGGCAAACAAGGACAAATAGCAGGCCTCAGCCGGGCGGGCCTTCGCCGGCCAGTGATTTCCGGGCCTGGCTGAGCGCCCGGTACCAGTAGAACGATTCCTTGGGTGTGCGCTCCAGGGTATCGAAATCCACGTGCACCAGGCCGAAGCGCTGAGAGTACCCCGCGGCCCATTCAAAGTTGTCCATCAGCGTCCAGACATAATAGCCGCGGAGGTCCACGTCGTGGGCGATTCCGCCCGGTGCCGTCGCCTCCAGCGCGTGCCGCAGGTGGTCCGCGATGTAATTGATCCGCTCCAGGTCCTGGATGGGGCCGCTCACATGGTCGGGCTCCGGGAAGCTGGCGCCGCTTTCGGTGATGTACAGCGGGGGCAGGTCCCCTTTATAGCGGTCCTTTAGTTCGCGCAGCAGGATGCCCAGATGCTCCGGTGCTACCGGCCAGCCGAAACCCGTGGTGCCGTACTCGTCGAACGGCACCTGGTGGGCAGGTATCCGGACCATGGCTTCCGCTGGCACCGTAAAGTCTTCGCCGGTGCCCTGCCCGGCTGCTACTTTCACGGGCTGGTAGTAGTTCACGCCGTAGAAGTCCACGGGCTGATGGATGGTGCGCAGATCGGAGTCGGAAATCTTGCCGAACGACCGCAGCCACGGCTTGGCATACCGCAAGGAGCGGGGGTACCGGCCCAGGAGGACAGGATCGGCGTAGATCCGGTTCAGCATAATGTCGAAGACTTTCGCAGCGGCCCTGTCGGCAATTTTCCGCGTTGCCGGCTGGACGGGGGAATGCAGGTTGGTCACGCCAATTCCGCCGCGGACCCCTTCCGCCCGCAGTGCCTGGGTGGCCATGCCATGCGCCAGCAGTTGATGGTGGACAGCGGGAAAGGCGTCAAAGAGGAGGTATCGCCCGGGCGCGTGGACGCCCAGGGCATAGCCGTTCAGCACCACCGAGGCTGGTTCGTTGAGGGTTACCCACTGGTCTACGCGATCACCAAAACGCCGGCCGGCCTCGCCTGCGTACTCAGCGAAGCGTTCGGCGGTGGCCCTGTTCATCCAGCCGCCGCGGTGCTCCAAGGGCAGGGGCGTATCCCAGTGGTAGAGAGTGGCCATGGGGGATATGCCGGCCTCGAGCAGTTGGTCGATCAGGCGGTCGTAGAAGTCCAGGCCCTGCTTGTTGAACGCGCCGCGGCCGTCCGGCTGGATCCGCGGCCAGGAGATGGAAAAGCGGTAGGAATCCACGCCGAGGTCCCGCATCAGGGCCACATCTTCGGGCGAGCGGTTGTAGTGGTCGCAGGCCACCGCGGGGGAGTGTCCGTCGATGATGGCGCCGGGTTTCTCCGCGAAGGCATCCCAGCCGGAGGGACCACGCCCGTCCGCGGACAGGGCGCCCTCGATCTGAAAGGCCGCTGAAGCAACTCCCAGCGTGAACGAACTAGGCAGTCGGCCGGCCAGATCCTGGACGGAAACGTCATCTTCGACGGTCATTCCCCCATCATCCATTCGGATGTTGCCGAAGGCAATGACCAGCAACTGAGTAGCCGTAACTGTCGTTATGACGGCTCAGAACGACAGTTAGCGCTACCTGGTTGGGTGCATCGGGGCCCGATGCCCGCAGATTAGGGCAGATTCGCTTCTGGGCATAATATCCGGCATACTAGATGAGTTGTTCAAGCGCTTCTTCGTGTCCCGATCCGGATAATGCCGGGTGTCAGGGTCCAAGTGGAAGCCCAAACATAACCCACTCCCCATGGAACTGCGGATTTGTATGCGTGCTAAGCGCGACACGCCCGACCGCGGGGGTCGGTTACGTCGGCAGGTTGAGGAACCCGGATTCATCCGGATTCAGCTTGTGCGGCGGGTGGTAGTTCAGACTTCAAATGCTTCGGCAGCCACATGCAACAAGAAAGTGAACAGAGCAGCCCTCACCGGGAGCAGCACTAACTGAAAGAGAGTCAGGCGACATGGCGGGACAAAAAATCCGCATCCGGCTGAAGTCATATGACCATGAGGTCATTGACGTTTCAGCACGGAAGATCGTTGAGACGGTCACGCGCGCAGGCGCAACGGTAGTTGGCCCCGTGCCGCTGCCGACGGAGAAGAACATTTACTGTGTTATCCGCTCTCCGCATAAGTACAAGGACAGCCGCGAGCACTTTGAAATGCGCACGCACAAGCGTCTTATCGACATCATCGATCCCACGCCGAAGGCTGTTGATTCGCTTATGCGTCTCGACCTGCCGGCCGACGTGAACATCGAAATCAAGCTGTAGGGAGGTGCTGAGAGACTATGACCGCAACCCGTAACGTAAAGGGCCTGCTGGGCACGAAGCTCGGCATGACCCAGGTCTGGGACGAGAACAACAAGCTCATCCCCGTCACTGTGGTCCAGGCAGATTCGAACGTCATCACCCAGCTGCGCAACGCAGACACTGATGGCTACGTAGCTGTTCAGATCGGCTACGGCCAGATCGATCCCCGCAAGGTCACCAAGCCGCTGGCTGGTCACTTTGAAAAGGCAGGCGTCACGCCTCGCCGCCACGTCGTCGAACTGCGCACTGCAGATGCTGACACTTACGAGCTGGGCCAGGAGCTTTCTGTTGAGCTCTTCGAAGCCGGCCAGAAGATCGACGTTATCGGCACCACCAAGGGTAAGGGCTTCGCCGGTGTTATGAAGCGTCACGGCTTCCACGGTGCTCCCGCCTCACACGGTGCTCACAAGAACCACCGTAAGCCCGGTTCAATCGGTGGCGCATCCACCCCGAGCCGCGTCTTCAAGGGCATGAAAATGGCCGGCCGCATGGGCGCCGTTCGTCACACCACGCTGAACCTCACGGTTCACGCAGTTGACGTCGAGAAGTCGCTGCTCCTGATCAAGGGTGCCGTCCCCGGCGCCCGCGGCCAGGTCGTACTCGTACGCACCGCCGTGAAGGGAGCCTAGTTCAATGACTAGCACTGTCAAGGTTGACCTGCCTGCAGAGATCTTCGACGTTCAGACCAACGTGCCGCTGCTGCACCAGGTCGTCGTAGCCCAGCTCGCTGCTGCTCGCCAGGGTACCCACAAAACCAAGACCCGCGCCGAAGTTTCCGGTGCAGGTCGCAAGCCGTTCAAGCAGAAGGGCACCGGCCGCGCCCGTCAGGGTTCAATCCGTGCTCCTCACATGACCGGTGGTGGCGTAGTCCACGGTCCCACACCGCGTGACTACAGCCAGCGCACCCCCAAGAAGATGATTGCTGCTGCACTGCGCGGCGCACTCTCTGACCGGGCACGCAACGGACGCATCCACGTTGTTGCTGAACTGGTGGAGGGCACCAAGCCGTCCGTCAAGAACGCACTGGCAACGCTGCGCGGAGTTTCCGAGCGCAAGAACCTGCTGGTTGTCATCGAGCGCGCCAACGATGTTGCAGCACTTTCCGTGCGCAACCTCGCCGGTGTTCACGTTCTGTACGCAGACCAGCTGAACACCTACGACGTACTCGTCTCTGACGACGTTGTCTTCACCAAGGCTGCCTACGAAGCATTCGTTGCTGACCGGGCAGTAGCAAAGAACGAGGAGGATGCCAAGTGAGTGCAGCCACCATCAAAGACCCGCGCGACGTCGTGCTTGCACCCGTCGTATCGGAAAAAAGCTACGGCCTGATCGATGAGGGCAAGTACACCTTCCTGGTGGACCCCCGCTCGAACAAGACCGAGATCAAGCTGGCCGTGGAGAAGATTTTCTCCGTCAAGGTCGAATCGATCAACACCATCAACCGTGCCGGTAAGCGCAAGCGCACCAAATTCGGATGGGGTACCCGCAAGAACACCAAGCGTGCAATTGTGAGCCTCAAAGAAGGCACCATCGACATCTTCGGCGGTCCGCTCTCGTAGCGGAGACCACTTTAACGAGGAAATAAATTATGGGAATCCGTAAGTACAAGCCGACTACCCCGGGCCGTCGTGGCTCGAGCGTAGCGGACTTCACCGAAATCACGCGGTCGACGCCGGAAAAGTCGTTGGTACGTCCGCTGCCCAAAAAGGGCGGCCGTAACAACTCCGGTAAGATCACGACCCGTCACAAGGGTGGTGGCCACAAGCGCCAGTACCGTCTGATCGACTTCCGTCGCCACGACAAAGACGGCGTCAACGCCCGCGTTGCCGAAATCGAGTACGATCCGAACCGTACGGCTCGCATCGCCCTCCTGCACTACGTTGATGGCACCAAGCGTTACATCATCGCCCCGAACAAGCTCTCCCAGGGTGACGTCGTAGAGGCAGGTTCCGGTGCTGACATCAAACCCGGTAACAACCTGCCGCTGCTCAACATCCCGGTTGGTACCGTAATCCACGCAGTTGAACTGCGTCCGGGTGGCGGCGCCAAGATGGGCCGCTCCGCCGGCGCATCGATCCAGCTTGTTGCCAAGGAAGGCCGCTTCGCCCAGCTGCGTCTGCCTTCCGGCGAAATCCGCAACGTTGACGTGCGCTGCCGCGCAACCGTCGGCGAGGTCGGCAACGCCGAGCAGTCGAACATCAACTGGGGTAAGGCCGGCCGCATGCGCTGGAAGGGCGTTCGCCCGACCGTCCGTGGTGTCGCGATGAACCCGGTTGACCACCCGCACGGTGGTGGCGAGGGTAAGACGTCCGGTGGACGTCACCCCGTCAACCCGAACGGTAAGCGGGAAGGCCGCACCCGGCGTCCCAACAAAGAGAGCGACAAGCTTATTGTTCGTCGCCGTCGTACTGGCAAGAACAAGCGATAGGAGCCTGGACACATGCCACGCAGCCTGAAAAAAGGTCCTTTCGTTGACCAGCACCTCTTTGTAAAGGTGGACAGGGAAAACGAAAAGGGCACCAAGAACGTCATCAAGACCTGGTCCCGCCGTTCGATGATCATCCCCAACATGCTTGGGCACACGATCGCCGTACACGACGGACGCAAGCACATTCCGGTGTTTGTCACTGAGTCGATGGTCGGGCACAAGCTCGGCGAATTCGCTCCCACGCGGACATTCCGCGGCCATGTCAAGGACGACCGTAAGGGCAAGCGCCGCTAGGCGCCTGCACTTACGTCAAAGACGAGAGAAGGAAAGCAATGGAAGCCAAGGCAATTGCGCGTCACATCCGCGTAACGCCTATGAAGGCCCGGCGCGTCGTCAACCTTGTTCGTGGTAAGCAAGCGAATGAGGCTCTGGCAATTCTGAAGTTTGCCCCCCAGGCAGCTTCGGAGCCGGTATTCAAGGTAGTACAGTCGGCAATCGCAAACGCCCGGTCCCTCGCGGACCGCGACGGTGTTTCGTTTGACGAAAGCGACCTCATCATCAGCGAAATGTTCGTTGATGAAGGCCCGACCATGAAGCGGTTCCAGCCGCGTGCTCAGGGTCGTGCATTTCAGATCAAGAAGCGCACCAGCCACATCACTGTGGTAGTCGCTACACCTGAGAAAGAGGAGGCTCGCTAAGTGGGACAGAAAGTTAACCCGCACGGGTTCCGACTCGGCATCACCACCGATCACGTATCGCACTGGTTCGCTGACAGCACCAAGCCCGGACAGCGGTACAAGGACTTCGTTCGCGAAGACATCCGTATCCGCCAGCTCATGTCAGTTGGCATGGAGCGCGCCGGTATCGCCAAGGTTGAGATCGAGCGCACCCGTGACCGTGTCCGCGTGGATATCCACACGGCACGTCCCGGCATCGTTATCGGCCGCCGCGGCGCTGAAGCAGACCGCATCCGCGGCGAGCTTGAGAAGCTGACGGGCAAGCAGGTCCAGCTGAACATCCTTGAGGTCAAGAACCCCGAGATGGAAGCACAGCTTGTTGCCCAGGGCGTTGCTGAGCAGCTGACTTCCCGCGTGGCTTTCCGCCGTGCGATGAAGAAGGCCATGCAGTCCGCTCAGCGTGCAGGTGCCAAGGGCATCCGTATCGCCTGCTCCGGTCGACTGGGTGGCGCAGAAATGTCCCGCTCGGAGTTCTACCGCGAAGGCCGTGTGCCCCTGCACACCCTCCGTGCGAACATCGATTACGGCTTCTACGAGGCCAAGACCACCTTCGGCCGCATCGGCGTGAAGGTCTGGATCTACAAGGGTGACGTCACCGCGAAGGAACTGGCTCAGCAGGCAGCTGCTGCTCCGTCCCGTGGCCGCGGTCCCAGCGACCGTCCGGGCCGCCCGGGTGGCGCCGGCGGCGCTGACCGTGGTGACCGCCGCCGTCGTACCGACCGTCCGGCAGCAGAGGCAGCTCCGGCTGCCGAAGCTCCGGCAGTTGAGGCTGCACCTGCTGCAGTAGAAGGAGGACAGGCTTAAATGCTTATCCCACGTCGAGTCAAGCACCGTAAGCAGCACCACCCGGGTCGTTCCGGCGCTGCTACGGGCGGCACCAAGGTCTCCTTCGGTGAGTGGGGTATCCAGGCACTGAGCCCGGCATACGTCACCAACCGTCAGATCGAGTCTGCCCGTATCGCGATGACCCGCCACATCAAGCGTGGCGGTAAGGTCTGGATCAACATTTACCCGGACCGTCCGATCACCAAGAAGCCTGCCGAAACCCGCATGGGTTCCGGCAAGGGTTCGCCGGAATGGTGGGTCTCAAACGTCAAGCCGGGCCGGGTTCTCTTTGAGATCTCCGGCGTCGAGGAATCGGTAGCTCGCGAGGCCCTGCGCCTGGCAATCCACAAGCTCCCGTTGAAGGCACGCATTTTGCGTCGCGAAGGTGGTGAATAGAAATGTCAGTAGGATCCAAGGAACTTGCATCCGCACAGTTGGACACGTTCGACAACGAGCGCCTCGTTGAAGAGCTCCGGAAGGCTAAGGAAGAGCTGTTCAACCTGCGTTTCCAGTCCGCCACCGGTCAGCTGGAGAACCACGGTCGTCTGCGCGCGGTAAAGAAGGACATCGCACGCATCTACACCGTTCTCCGTGAGCGCGAGCTGGGCATTCGTGCCGAGGTTGCCGCACCGGTTGTGGAAGCCAAGGAAGAGAAGAAGTCCAAGAAGGCTGCAACCAAGAAGGCCGAAACGGCTGAAACGGTTGAGGCCGAGGAGGATGCCAAGTGAGTGAAAAGGACGAGAACGTGACGGAAACTGTTTCCGCAGCAGCTACGGCTGGCGAACGCGGTGACCGTAAGACGAAGCGTGGCTACGTAGTCTCGGACAAGATGGAAAAGACCATCGTTGTCCAGGTAGAAGACCGCGTAAAGCACGCTTTGTACGGCAAAGTCATCCGCCGCAACACGAAGATCAAGGCTCACGACGAAGAGAACAGCGCCGGCATCGGCGACCTCGTTCTCCTCGCCGAGACCCGCCCGCTGTCCGCTACCAAGCGGTGGCGTCTGGTCGAGATCCTCGAAAAGGCCAAGTAACACCCCGCAGCCTGCTTGCAGGTACTGCACCGGAAACCCCCGTTCCCTTTTTGGGAGCGGGGGTTTTCCGCATTTGGTGGCGGGTGGGCTGGCTGGGTGTGTCACTCGGAGCAGGTTTTTGGGGGACGGCCGACGGCGGGAGGCCGGGTTTCCGGGGGAGTGGCACCGCCGGTGGGCCGAAAGCGTGCCGTGCGTGACGCCGTCGTGCGTTGCCGGCTCTGGAGGGCGGCGGTTGTGCTGTGGCTGCCGCCGTGTGATATGGGAGATGCCCCCCAACTGTGCTAGGATATTGAGTTTGTATGGCGCCCTCTGTGCGCCGTTATCAACCTCGTAAACAATCGTGCCACGGCATAGTGCCCCCTCGTGCTTCGGACCTGTCCGGATCCGCCTGGGAAGCAAATGTTTTTGGCACCGGCGTTTAGGCCTGGTCTGGCAAAATCCAGGCAGGTCAAGAGACACCCCGATCAACCGTTCCGCAAGGCTCATTCCGTAGGAAGATTTTCGGTCTGAGAACCGGCGCGACGCAAGGAGTAAATAGTGATTCAGCAGGAGTCGCGACTCAAGGTCGCCGACAACACGGGTGCTAAGGAAATCCTTACCATTCGCGTTCTCGGTGGATCTGGCCGTCGCTACGCAGGCATTGGCGACGTCATCGTCGCTACCGTCAAGGATGCAATTCCGGGCGGCAACGTAAAGAAGGGCGATGTTGTTAAGGCAGTCATCGTCCGTACCAAGAAGGAACGCCGCCGTGCGGATGGTTCCTATATCAAGTTTGATGAGAACGCAGCTGTGATCCTGAAGGCTGACGGTGACCCCCGCGGTACCCGTATCTTCGGACCGGTTGGTCGTGAACTTCGTGACAAGAAGTTCATGAAGATCGTTTCTCTGGCTCCGGAGGTGCTCTAGTCCATGGCTAAGATCAAAAAGGGTGACCTCGTTCAGGTCATCACTGGCGCCAAGGCTGAGCGCGGCGGCGACAAAGGCAAGCAGGGCAAGGTTCTGCGCGTATTCCCGGAGACCAACCGCGTGTTGGTCGAAGGCATTAACCGCGTAACCAAGCACACCAAGGCCGGTCAGTCGCAGCGCGGCACCAAGACTGGTGGCATCGAGGTCGTAGAAGCTTCGGTCCACATCTCCAACGTGGCTCTGGTTGACCCGTCCACCAAGAAGCCCACCCGCGTTGGTTTCCGTACCGAGACCGTGGAGCGCAATGGCGTGAAGCGCGACGTGCGTGTCCGCGTGGCCAAGAGCTCCGGGAAGGACATCTAATGACTGAGACTCTCGAGACTCCGGCAGCGAAGATCGTTCCTCGTCTGAAGACCAAGTACGCCGATTCCATCAAGAGCACGCTCGTTGAGGAATTCAAGTACAGCAACGTTAACCAGGTTCCCCGCCTGGTGAAGGTCGTTGTGAACATGGGTGTTGGAGATGCCGCCAAGGACTCCAAGCTGATCGACGGCGCTGTCCGCGATCTGACCCTGATCACCGGCCAGAAGCCGCAGGTAACCAAGGCCCGCAAGTCGATCGCACAGTTCAAGCTGCGCGAAGGCATGCCCATCGGTGCACACGCAACTCTGCGTGGAGACCGCATGTGGGAATTCCTGGATCGTCTGGTCACGCTGGCTCTGCCCCGTATCCGCGACTTCCGCGGCCTCAGTGGCAAGCAGTTCGACGGCAACGGCAACTACACCTTCGGTCTGACCGAACAGGTTATGTTCCACGAAATCGACCAGGATTCCATTGACCGCGTACGCGGCATGGACATCACGGTTGTAACCACCGCCAAGACCGATGACGAAGGCCGCGCGCTGCTCAAGGCGCTTGGTTTCCCGTTCAAGGCCGAAGACTAATCTAACTACGTAACAGGTCCTTCGCTGATGCTTCATGCAGCAGCGAGGAAACCGTTATGAGGAAGGGCAAGAGCCCAAATGACAATGACTGATCCGGTCGCAGACATGCTTACGCGTCTGCGCAATGCAAACTCGGCGTACCACGATTCCGTGTCCATGCCGTACAGCAAGCTCAAGGCACGCGTTGCCGACATCCTGAAGGCTGAAGGTTACATCGCCTCCTGGAAAGAAGAAGACGCAGAGGTTGGCAAGAAGCTGACCCTCGACCTTAAGTTCGGACCGAACCGCGAGCGTTCAATCGCTGGCGTTCGCCGTATTTCCAAGCCGGGCCTGCGTGTTTACGCAAAGTCCACCAACCTCCCGCACGTGCTCGGTGGCCTGGGTGTCGCAATCCTGTCCACCTCTTCCGGCCTCTTGACTGATAAGCAAGCCGGCAAGAAGGGCGTGGGCGGCGAAGTCCTCGCCTACGTCTGGTAACGGGAAAGGAAGAGAATAATGTCACGTATTGGACGTCTCCCCATCACCGTTCCTGCCGGCGTTGAGGTCAAGGTTGACGGCTCTGTCGTCAGCGTCAAGGGTGCCAAAGGCGAGCTGAACCACACTGTGGCCAGCCCGATCGAGGTTTCCCTGGAAGCAGAGACCCTGACTGTCGCCCGCCCGAACGACGAGCGCGCCTCCCGTTCACTCCACGGCCTGACCCGCACCCTGATCTCCAACATGATCGAGGGCGTTACCAAGGGCTACGAGAAGAAGCTTGAAATCGTTGGTACTGGTTACCGCGTTCAGGCCAAGGGATCTGACCTTGAGTTCGCTCTCGGCTACAGCCACCCGGTAAATGTCACCGCACCGGACGGCATCACCTTTGCAGTTGAGACCCCGACCAAGCTCTCTGTTTCAGGTATCAACAAGCAGCAGGTCGGCGAGGTTGCTGCCAACATTCGCAAGCTGCGGAAGCCGGACCCCTACAAGGGCAAGGGCATTCGCTACGCAGGCGAAGTCATCCGCCGCAAGGTCGGAAAGGCTGGTAAGTAACCATGGCCATCTCAATTAACAAGAAGCGTACGAACAAGAGCAAGTCTGCTTCGCGCAGCCGCCGCCAGCTTCGTATCCGCAAGCGCATCTCCGGCACGGCTGTACGTCCTCGTCTGGTCGTCAACCGCTCCGCACGCCACGTATTCGTCCAGGTTGTCGATGACACCAAGGGCCTGACCGTAGCAAGCGCCTCCACGCTGGAAGCTGACCTTCGTGCATTCGAAGGCGACAAGACCGCCAAGGCCAAGCGCGTTGGCGAGCTCGTTGCCGCTCGTGCCAAGGCTGCCGGTATCGAAGCTGTTGTCTTCGACCGCGGTGGTAACAAGTACCACGGCCGGATCGCCGCCGTCGCTGACGGTGCACGTGAAGGTGGGCTGTCACTGTGACGGAAGCAAACAAGGAAAAGGACACTGTGTCTGCAGATCAGAAGGCGACTGAAGCAGTAGCTGCTCCGGCCACTGAGACCACTGCGCCCGCAGCTGCTGCCGATGACCGCCGTGGTGGCGCTCGTCGTGGCGAGCGTGGCGACAAGGGCCAGGGCGGTCGCGAAGGCGGCCGTGGCGGCCGTGGTGGCCGTGACGGCGGCCGTGAAGCCGAGAAGAGCCAGTTCATTGAACGCGTTGTTACCATCAACCGCGTTTCCAAGGTGGTCAAGGGTGGTCGTCGCTTCAGCTTCACCGCTCTGGTCGTCGTTGGTGACGGTAACGGCATGGTCGGCGTGGGCTACGGCAAGGCTAAGGAAGTTCCTGCCGCTATCGCGAAGGGCGTTGAAGAGGCCAAGAAGTCCTTCTTCCGCGTTCCCCGCATTGGCAACACCATCCCGCACCGCGTTCAGGGTGAGGCCGCTGCAGGCGTCGTAATGCTGCGTCCGGCCTCCGCCGGTACCGGTGTTATTGCCGGTGGTCCGGTCCGCGCCATCTTGGAGTGCGTGGGCATCCACGACATCCTCTCCAAGTCGCTGGGTTCCTCCAACGCCATCAACATCGTTCACGCGACGGTTGCTGCGCTGAAGCAGCTCGAAGAGCCGGCAGCAGTGGCAGCACGCCGCGGCCTGCCGCTGGACGAGGTTGCTCCGCCGGCAATGGTGAAGGCAATCCTGAACCAGAAGGCGGGTGTCTAAGCCATGGCTAAGAACCTGATTCCCTCCGACCTGCAGTTGGAGATCACTCAGATCAAGTCCGCCATTGGCGGCAAGCAGAACCAGCGCGACACCCTTCGGTCCCTCGGCCTGAAGCGGATCGGACACACCGTTGTCCGCACCGCCGACGCCGTGACTGTTGGAATGCTCAACACGGTTCCGCACCTGGTAAAGGTAGAGGAGGCGAAGTAAATGGCAGAGAAAAAGATCGCCGCAGAGACTGCTGAGAAGCAGAACACACTGAAGGTTCACCACCTGCGTCCCGCCCCGGGTGCCAAGACCGCCAAGACCCGCGTTGGTCGTGGTGAAGGTTCCAAGGGTAAGACCGCTGGTCGTGGTACCAAGGGTACGAAGGCCCGCTACCAGATCAAGGCTGGCTTTGCCGGCGGCCAGCTGCCGCTGCACATGCGCCTGCCGAAGCTGCGCGGCTTCAAGAACCCGTTCCGGGTTGAGTTCCAGGTTGTAAACCTGGACAAGCTCAACGAGCTGTTCCCGGAAGGTGGCGCAGTCACCGTGGAGAACCTGGTCGAAAAGGGTGCCGTTCGCAAGAACCAGCCCGTCAAGGTGCTTGGCACCGGCGACATCACCGTCAAGGTTGATGTCACCGTCCACGCATTCTCGGCCAGCGCCGCAGAAAAGATTGCAGCAGCAGGCGGAAGCACCACCGCTCTCTAGTAGACGGTGGGCGAACGCCCGTTGTGAACTCCCGGTGTGCAAGGCCCCCAGGGCCCTGCACGCCGGGAGTTTTTTCGCATCCGCCCGCCGACTATTTCCGCCCGTTCGCCGCAAGCGCGGGTTCGCGGATTATTCGCATGGCCGATCCACCCGTTAGACTCGGTTGTTGGGATTATTGTCCCCCATCACACCACGCTTATAAACAACACAGGAGGACGCTTGCTTAGCGCATTTGGCCGGGCCTTTCGCACGCCTGATCTGCGACGCAAGTTGTTGTTCACGCTGGCAATCATCACAATCTTCCGCTTGGGTGCATTCATCCCCTCGCCTGGTGTGAACTACCAGAATGTCCAGCAATGCTTGCAGAACGGTCAGACCGCAGGCGGGCTCTATCAGCTCGTCAACCTGTTCAGCGGCGGTGCCTTGCTTCAGGTGTCCATCTTCGCGCTGGGCATCATGCCGTACATCACGGCCAGCATCATCGTGCAGCTGCTCCGGGTGGTCATTCCCCGGTTCCAGGAGCTGTATGAAGAGGGTGCCTCCGGGCAGTCCAAGCTCACGCAGTACACGCGGTACCTCACCATTGCCCTGGGCCTGCTGAACGCCACGACGCTGGTGTCGCTGGCACGTTCAGGCCAGTTGCTTCCGGGCTGTGCGCTGCCGATCATTCCTGACAACAGCATCATCACCACGATCCTGCTGATCATCACGCTGACCGCAGGCACCGGGCTCATCATGTGGATGGGCGAGCTCGTCACCGAAAAGGGTGTGGGCAACGGCATGTCGCTGCTCATCTTCACGTCCATCGCGGCGACCTTCCCCACGTCCCTGGGCGCCATCTGGAGCTCACAGGGCCCGGGTACGTTCTTTATGGTCCTGGTGATCGGCCTGGTTACGGTTGCCCTGGTGGTCTTCGTGGAGCAGTCCCAGCGCCGCGTCCCGGTGCAGTATGCCAAGCGGATGATCGGCCGCCGGACCGTCGGCGGCACCAGCACCTACATCCCCATCAAGGTGAACATGGCAGGCGTGATCCCCGTGATCTTCGCATCGTCCATGCTCTACCTGCCGGGACTCATCTCACAGTTCAACCAGCCCAAAGCGGGCGAGGCGCTCGCGCCGTGGGTTGAGTGGATCAACAACAACCTGACCCGAGGAGACCACCCGATCTACATGGCGCTGTACTTCGCCATGATCGTGTTCTTCACCTACTTCTACGTCGCGATCACCTTCAACCCTGAAGAGGTCTCGGACAACATGAAGAAGTACGGCGGTTTCATCCCGGGTATCCGTGCCGGAAAACCGACCGCGGACTACCTGCAGTACGTGCTCTCCCGGATCACGCTGCCCGGCGCCCTGTACTTGGGCTTCGTGGCACTGATTCCGCTGGTGGCGCTGGTACTGATCAACGCGAACCAGAACTTCCCGTTCGGTGGCACCTCGATCCTGATCATGGTGGGCGTTGGCCTTGAAACCGTCAAGCAAATAGATGCGCAGCTACAGCAACGTCACTACGAAGGGCTTTTGCGATGACGAAAATGTTGATTATTGGACCCCCCGGTTCCGGAAAAGGAACGCAAGCGGAACGCATTTCCGAGCGCCTCGGCGTCGTGGCGATTTCCACCGGTGATATCTTCCGCGCCAACGTAAAAGGCGAAACGCCCCTTGGCATCGAGGCCAAGACGTACATGGACGCCGGGGACTTCGTTCCGGACAGCGTCACCAACAAGATGGTGCGCGACCGCCTCAGCGAGGACGACGTCGAAAACGGCTTCCTCCTGGACGGCTACCCGCGCACCACGGCGCAGGTGGACTACCTTGACGGGATCCTCGCGAACAGCGAAGAAAAGCTCGACGTCGTCCTGCAGCTCACAGCCGACGACGAGGAACTCGTCTCCCGCCTGTTGGGCCGTGCCAAGGAAACCGGCCGGAGCGACGACAACGAAGCCGTGATCCGCCACCGCCTTGACCTGTACCACGAGCAGACCGAGGCCGTTGTGGCCAAATATGCCGAACGCGGCATCCTGACCCAGGTTGACGGCATCGGCGGCATCGACGAGGTCACCGACCGCGTTATGCAGGCCATCAAGGCAGCCCAGGCCGCCTAAGCCCCCGCAACATGCTTTTCCGAGGCTCCTCCCGGCATCCGGGAGGAGCCTCAGCCATTGAGAGGACACACCATGGCCTTCGGCCAGCCCCGTATCGAATACAAGACCAACGCCCAGATGCGCATCATGCACGACGCCGGGCTGGTGCTGAGCCGTGCGTTGGACGCGGCAGTGGCCGCAGCCGCTCCCGGGGTCACCACCAAGCAGCTGGACGACGTCTTCGCCGCGGTGCTCAATGAGGCCGGCGCCAAGTCGAACTTCCTCGGCTACCACGGCTTCCCCGCCACCATCTGCACCTCCGTGAACGAGGAAGTGGTGCACGGCATCCCCGGCGGCAAGGTCCTCAACGACGGCGACATCGTCTCGATCGACGGCGGAGCGATAGTCGACGGCTGGCATTCCGACTCTGCACGGACCGTAATTGTGGGCGAGGTTGACCCCGAGGACCAGCGGCTCTCCGACGTCACCCAGGCCGCGATGTGGCGCGGCATCGCCGCCCTGGCCACAGGAAGCCACGTGGGCGACATCGGCGCAGCCATCGACGACTACGTCTCCTCCGTGCCGGGCAAACCGCTTGGCATCCTGGAGGACTACGTGGGCCACGGCATCGGCTCCGAGATGCACATGGCCCCGGATGTCCTGAACTACCGCACCAGCCACCGCGGTCCCAAGATCAAGCCCGGACTGTGCCTGGCCATCGAGCCCATGCTGGTCCGCGGCAGCATCGACACCGCCGTGCTGGAGGACGACTGGACAGTGGTGACCACCGACGGCAAGCGCTCCTGCCAATGGGAGCACTCGGTTGCCGTCCACGAAAAGGGGATCTGGGTACTCTCAGCCCCCGACGGTGGAGCGGAGCACCTGGTGCCGCTCGGCGTCGTACCGGTCCCGATCCCGTAGCTTTCGAGGCGCCAAAACGCTGCCGAGGCGCCAAAACGCTGCCGACGCGCAAAATCCCTGTCGCTACCTGAATACCGGTAGCGGCAGGGATTTTGCGTGTCGCAGGTGGTGGGGAGCGTCAGGCCTTGAGCTTGGGCTTGACGTCCCTGGTGTAGATGCCCTCGAGGGTCGCCTTCAGCTCGGTCATGGTGGCCTTCACGTCGCCCTCCTGGGTCAGGATCTTGGCGGCAGCCTTGGCCATCTCCTGGTCGGCTCCCGGCAGGAACGCGCGGGCGTTGTCCTGGACCTTGGTCACGGCCAGCTGGTCCATGGCGATCTTGATCTGCGGCGTCTTGGCCAGAACGGCGGTCATGTCGGCGGACGTGCGCGTGGGCATGTAGCCGGTCGCGGCCGAGAATGCGGCAGTGTTCTCCGGCTCGGTCATGAACTGCAGGAACATGGCTGCTGCCAGCTGCTCTTCCTTGGTGACACCGCTGGGGATGCCCAGGCCGGCGCCGCCGGTGGGGCACACACCTGAGGTGACCTTTGAGCCGCCCGGCAGGAAGCCGACGCCCACGTTGAACTTGGCGGACTTCAGGATGCCGATCAGCGATCCCGTCGAGGACAGAGTGGCCGAGGCGAGGCCGGCGGCAAAGTCGTCGGCGGATTCCTTGGAGGAGACACCAGCCCAGGCGTCCTTGTATACGGAATCCTGGGCCGCCTGCAGTGCCGCCACGGACTCGGCTGAATCACAGGTGATGTCCCATTCCTTGGACCAGCCGCCGCCTTCGCCCCACAGATTGTTCTGCAGGGTCCAGCCCGCGTAGCCGGCCAGGGCGGGGTGCATAAAGGCGTACTGGGCACCGGAGGCTGCCTTGAGCTTGGGGGCCCAGCCGGCGAATTCCTGCCAGGTGGCGGGGGCGCGGTCCGGCAGGCCGGCTGCGGCGAAGTGGTCCTTGTTGTAGTAGAACAGGGGCGTGGACCGGCCGTAGGGGAGTGCCCACTGCTTGCCGTCGTACTTGTAGTCGTCCACCAGTGAGGTGCGGAAGTCGTCCAGCTTGACGTCCAGCTGCTTGACCAGGGAGTCGAGCGGGATGATGCTCTCGTTCAGGTAGTAGCGGAACCACCAGACGTCGGAGAGGACCACAAGGGACGGCAGGCCTGACTTGGCGGCCTGAGCTGTCTGAAACTTCTGGGCGATTTCCTCGTAGTTGGCGCCGGCCGTCACCAGGTTCACCTTGATGTCCGGGTACTTGGCGTGGAACTTCTCGATGATGCTCTTTTCCACGTCCTGTGACTTGCCCGGGTGGTTGGACCAGAAGTCGACGGATGCGGCCGGCTTGACGCCGCTGAAGTCGATATCGGCAACGGTAGTCACCGCGGCTCCGGGTGTTGTTGACGGGCCGCCGCAGGCGGAAAGAGCTGCTGCGCCTGCCCCGGCGCCTGCCAGGGTGAGGAAGAACCGTCGATCAAGGGTAAAGGACATGGTGCTGCCTTTCGTTGTGGGCCTCGGTAGTGCTGGACGCGGTGGATGGATGGTTTGGGTGGCCTACGGCAATGCCCGACGGCGGTGCTCGGGCAATACCCGACGGCGGTGCTCGCCGGAGGTTAGCCCGTCACGCTGCCCTGGGTCAGGCCCGCGACGATGTAGCGCTGGAGCATGGCGAAGATGACCAGGATGGGGACGATCACGAGGACGGCGCCGGCCATCATGATTCCCCAACCTGCGCCGTTGCTCTCGGAGTTCTGTAGGAGTGTCAGCCCGACAGGCAGCGTCATGCTTTCGGGTTTGTCCGTAATGATCAGCGGCCAGATGTATTCGTTCCATTCGCTCACTACGGTGACCAGGGCAACCGTGGCGATGGACGGAACGGAGACCGGAACCACGATCTGCCAGAGCCGCCGCCAGTGGCCGGCGCCGTCGATCTCTGCGGATTCCAGGATGGAACCGGGCAGGGTGAGGAAGTGCTGGCGCAGCAGGAACGTGCCGAAGGCAGTGCCCAGGCCAGGCAGGATGATGCCCCACAGGGTGTTCTTCCCACCCATTCCGGCGATCAGGATGTAGTTCGGCAGGATGGACACCTGCGCGGGAACCATCAGGGCCACAAGGATCAGGACGAAGATCAGGTTCTTGAACGGAAAGCGCACGAACACCAGGGCATAGGCGGTCAGCAGGGCAAGGATCACTTTGATGCCGCCGCCCACCACGGTGACGATGGTGCTGTTCAGGAAGAACTGACCGAACGGGACCGTGGTCATGGCCACCCGATAGTTCTCCGGGTCCAGGGCTGCCGGGAGCACCTGCAGATCCAGTGTGACGATTTCGCCGGGCTGTTTGAACGAGCTCAGCACCATCCACAGCAGCGGCAGGAACACCACCAGGACGGCGACAGCCAGCGGCGCATACCCGGCAGCGACTGTCCTGACCAGGTTGGCGCGGGAGAACGGCCGCTCGAGGGGAGGGACGGCGTCGGGCGTTGAAGAGGCTGAATGGAGGGCGGCGGGAGCGCTCACGAGTAGTGCACCTTCTTTTCGACGAACCGCAGCTGCAGCACTGTGATGACCAGCAGGATGACAAACAGGACCACCGAGATGGCGGCGGAATAGCCGGCGCGGTTGTAGGCACCGAAGGCTTGGAGGTACGCCTCGTAGATGAGGGTGCTGGTGCCGCTGCCCAGGGGCGTCATGATCCGGATGAGGTCGAAGGCCTGGAGGGAGCTGAGCATGGTGGTGATCAGCAGGAAGAAGGTAGTGGGGGAGAGCAGCGGCAGCGACATGCTGACGAAGCGCCGGAAACTGCTGGCCCCATCCAGCGACGCCGCCTCCATCACGTCCTGCGGCAGGGACTGCAGCCCGGCGAGGAACACCACGGCGCAGTAGCCCAGGTTCTTCCAGACGTACACGATGATGACCATCACCAGGGAGAGCTCCGGATCGTTGATCCATTGCGGGCTCTGCTGTCCAAGGCCCCGCAGGATCCAGGCCAGCACGCCGTAGCCGGGATCAAAGATGAACAGCCACACGAGGCCAACGCCAACCCCGGACAGCACATACGGTGCGAAGACGGCCGACCGGGCAAAGGTGGTGCCGCGGACTTTCGAGTTCAGGGCCAGTGCCACCAGCAGGCCCAGCACCATGGAGCCGCCCACGGTTGCGGCAGTGAATACGGCGGTGGTGCCAAGGACCCGGCCGGCGTCCGCGCTGGTGAAGAACGTGACGTAGTTTTCCAGCCCGACGACGGTGGCCGACGCGGAGCCGAGCGTCCAGTTCAGCGTGGAGTAGTAGAGGTTGTTGAACAGCGGGACGTAGGTGAAGACCGCGATGAGCAGCAGGTTCGGCAGGGCCAGCGCGAGAAAGACGAAGAAGTCCTGGCGTTTCCGGCGCGACCAGCGATTGCGCTTCCGGGGCAGGGCGCCGGCCTGGTCCTTTGCTCTGACGGTGGCCGACTGCGCCGGGGAACTGCCCGGCTTGGCGGTGAGCTGTGGTGTCATGGATCTCAATCGGAAAGCCTGCGGCAGCAGGGCTGTGGAACGGATGTGAGATCACTCCATCACATCGTGGGAGCCGGACCGGACCAGATGCGGCCACCCAGCGAATTGTTGTCCCAGGCTTAGGAACCCGTTCACGGAACGTTTGGCTTCCCGGGTGAGCGAGCCCACAGTCTGCCGGTGAACGCAGGGCAGAATGGAGCCATGGGAGCAATCACAGATGTGCCTGGGATCAGGGTTGGCCATGAGCAGAAGTCCGGCGACGGCTGGCTGACGGGAGTCACCGTGGTGCTGCCGCCGCGGGGCACTGTCGGGTCGGTGGACGTCCGTGGCGGTGGCCCGGGCACGCATGAGACTGACGCGCTGGATCCCACCACGCTGGTGTCCACGGTGGACGCCGTGGTCCTCACCGGCGGCAGCGCCTACGGTCTCGTCTCGGCCCACGGTGCACAGCGCTGGTGCGAAGAGAACGGCCGGGGCTTCGCCGTCACCGGGGGAGTGGTGCCCATCGTTCCCGCCGCCGCCATCTTCGATCTGGGCCGGGGAGGCGACTTTTCAGCGCGCCCGACGGCGGACATGGGGTACGCGGCCACCGTCGCCGCTGCTGCCGAAAAGGACGGGCACGACGTCGGACGCGGCAGTGTGGGTGCCGGCACCGGAGCGATGATCGGACGCGGACAGTTCAAAGGGGGAGTGGGGACGGCTTCCGTCACGCTCGAGAACGGCGTGGTCGTGGGGGCGCTTGCCGTGGTCAACGCCCTTGGCTTTCCGGTCTCGGACGGGCGGCAGGAGCCGCAACCCTCCGCGCGCTCGGTCGTTCCGCCCCACGAGCTCCCTAACCTCGCAAGCTCGGCCAGGGAACCCGGCTCGCGTGGGCCCACCTTAGACGCGCGCTTCCGGGTTCCGGAACCTGCCGTCCGGGATGGTTCGCCGCCTGCTTTGAATACGACGCTGGTTGTTGTTGCTACTAATGCTGTCTTGGACCCCGCCGAGTGTTCTCGGACTGCTTCTGCTGCACATGCTGGGCTGGCTCGCGCGCTCAATCCGTCGCACACGTTGGCGGACGGGGATACTGTCTTTTGCCTTGCGACTGGTGCCGTGGCACTGGACCGGAGTAGTGATACTGCCCGGCAGGTGAGTCTCATTACCCTGCAGAGTGCGGCAGCCGACGTCGTACGCTTGGCGATCCTCGATGGGATTTCGGCAAGCTCAATTACCGGGTAGGGTGTGTACTTTCATTTTTGGTTTGGACTTTCTACCCACTTACAGTAAAGTGGTTTGTTGGTTGTCTGCCCAGCTGTGCCCTGTTTGGGGCCGGAGGCGATAACCGATCCAACAAAAACGTTCGTGGTCATGTCCGGTGCAATCCGGCAGGGCTGCGGCAACAACAGTTAGCGGAGGGTATGGCCAAGAAGGACGGGGTCATTGAGATCGAAGGCGTTGTGACTGAGGCGCTGCCTAACGCGATGTTTCGCGTTGAGCTGACCAACAAGCACATCGTACTCGCGCACATCTCAGGCAAGATGCGCCAGCACTACATCAGGATTCTCCCTGAGGACCGGGTAGTGGTGGAACTGAGCCCTTATGACCTCACTCGGGGTCGTATCGTCTACCGCTACAAGTAAATTCTGGGCGGCCTCAGCATGAGCTGACGGCTGCTCCAGTTGACCAACTGCCACACGCAAAGGAATGCCATGAAGGTCAAGCCGAGCGTCAAGCAGATCTGCGAAAAGTGCAAAGTGATCCGCCGTAATGGCCGGGTCATGGTGATCTGCGAGAACCCGCGCCACAAGCAGCGCCAGGGCTAATTTCCCTCCCGAGGGAAATCCTGGGTTGCTAACCCACGCAAGTAAATAAAGGCAGCACAAGCTGAATTGGGACGTATGGGCCCGGACAGCTAACCCCCGGTCGGAGGCTGGGGCCGCACAGAACGTGCGGGTGTACTGCCTACGACCTCCGGTTTATTCAAGGAGTACTGCCAATATGGCTCGTCTCGCTGGCGTAGACATTCCCCGCGAAAAGCGGTTGGAAATTGCGCTTACTTACATCTACGGCGTGGGCAAGACCCGTGCACACGAAACCCTGGCTGCCACTGGCATCAGCGCTGACGTCCGCGTAAAGGACCTCACCGATGCCCAGCTGGTAGAGCTTCGTGACTACATTGAAGGCAACTACAAGGTTGAGGGTGACCTTCGCCGCGAAGTAGCAGCTGATATCCGCCGCAAGGTTGAAATCGGCAGCTACGAAGGTATTCGCCACCGCAAGGGCCTGCCAGTGCGCGGACAGCGTACGAAGACGAACGCACGTACCCGTAAGGGTCCGAAGCGCACCGTTGCAGGCAAGAAGAAGGCTCGTTAAATCCCTCGGGATTGACTCGTCTTCCCCCAATAACTTTCTGTAGGAGAAAAAATGCCCCCGAAGACTCGTGGCGCGGTTCGCAAGCCGCGTAAGAAGGACAAAAAGAATATCGCGCTGGGCCAGGCGCACATCAAGAGCACTTTTAACAACACCATCGTGTCCATCACGGACCCGAACGGCGCTGTTATCTCTTGGGCTTCCTCAGGTGAGGTTGGCTTCAAGGGCTCACGCAAGTCCACCCCGTTCGCAGCCCAGATGGCTGCCGAAGCTGCTGCCAAGCGTGCGCAGGAGCACGGCATGCGCAAGGTTGACGTTTTCGTCAAGGGACCCGGTTCAGGCCGCGAAACCGCAATCCGCTCGCTGCAGGCCGCTGGCCTGGAGGTTGGCTCCATCCAGGACGTCACCCCCGCAGCGCACAACGGCTGCCGTCCGCCGAAGCGCCGCCGCGTCTAAGGCTTTTCCAGCAGCTTGAGCTTGCCCGGACCGTCAATGGTCCGGGCAAGCCCAGCCGCGTTAAGTCTTCAGACCGAATTTCCACCACCTGTGTTGCGTCATATAGCGGATGCTCGCCGAAAGGAAACCTAAGTGCTCATTGCACAGCGCCCCACCCTCTCCGAAGAGGTCGTCTCCGATAACCGCTCGCGTTTCATCATTGAACCGCTGGAACCGGGCTTCGGCTACACCCTAGGAAACTCCCTCCGCCGTACCCTGCTCTCCTCCATTCCCGGTGCCGCTGTAACCAGCATCCGGATCGATGGCGTGCTGCACGAGTTCACCACGGTTCCGGGTGTCAAGGAAGATGTCACTGAGATCATCCTGAACATCAAGAGCCTCTCGGTTTCCTCCGAGCACGACGAGCCGGTTGTGGCTTACCTGCGCAAGCAGGGCCCCGGAGTCGTCACCGCCGCGGACATCGCTCCGCCGGCCGGCGTCGAATTCCACAACCCGGATCTGCACATTGCCACGCTGAACTCGAAGGGCAAGTTCGAACTCGAACTGACCATCGAGCGCGGCCGCGGCTACGTTTCGGCAGCTCAGAACAAGTCCGGCGACTCCGAGATCGGCCGTATCCCGGTCGACTCGATCTACTCGCCGGTCCTGAAGGTTACTTTCCGCGTGGAAGCAACCCGTGTTGAGCAGCGCACCGACTTCGACAAGCTCATTGTCGACGTCGAGACCAAGCAGGCCATCGCCCCGCGCGATGCTGTTGCTTCCGCAGGTACCACCCTGGTGGAACTCTTCGGTCTGGCCCGCGAGCTGAACACCGCAGCTGAAGGTATCGAGATTGGCCCGTCGCCGACGGATGCTGCCCTGGCAGCAGACATGGCACTGCCGATCGAGGATCTGGACCTCACCGTCCGTTCCTACAACTGCCTCAAGCGTGAGGGCATCCACACCGTGGGTGAACTCGTTGCACGCTCCGAGGCTGACCTCATGGACATCCGTAACTTCGGTGCGAAGTCCATTGACGAGGTCAAGGCAAAGCTGGTTGAACTGGGCCTGTCCCTCAAGGACTCGCCTCCCGGTTTTGACCTCGCAGCACGCGCCGCAGCAATTGAAGAGGACGACGCCGCCTTCGGCGACGACGAACTCTAACAAACAGATCTTGGCCGGCTGGCTGGATGCACCACGGTGTGCGCAGACAACTGGCTTCCATATGAGGAGAAACTATTATGCCTACCCCCGCTAAGGGTCCGCGCCTCGGAGGCGGAGCGGCTCACGAGCGTCTTATGCTCGCGAACCTGTCCGCCGCACTGTTCGAGCACAAGCGGATCACCACCACGGTGACCAAGGCCAAGCGACTGAAGCCCTACGCCGAGCGTCTGGTGACTTTCGCCAAGCGTGGCGACCTGGCTTCCCGCCGCCGTGTACTCGGCCTGATCAGCAACAAGGGCATCGTCCACGAGCTGTTCACCGACATTGCACAGGCAGTGGAGAACCGCAACGGCGGCTACACCCGCATCACCAAGATCGGCAACCGTAAGGGCGACAACGCTCCCATGGCTGTCATCGAACTGGTTCTCGAGCCGGTTTCCGCCAAGCAGGCCGTTGTGGCCGAGGCTACCCAGGCCGCCGCTAAGGCTGCTCCGGTTGCTGAGCCTGTCGAAACCGAGCCTGTCGAAACCGAAGCTGCCGAGACCGAAGCTGCTGAAGCCAAGTACGCCGGCTCCAAGCCTGCTACGGCTGACAACGTTGCCCCTGAGGGCTTCGAGGTCAAGGGCAACGAGGACTCCATGAAGTACCACGTTCCCGGCTCACGCTGGTACGACGCCACGGTTGCTGAAGTCTGGTTCGACTCTGCTGAGTCCGCCGCAGCCGCAGGTTTCGTGCCTGCCGGTGGCGACGCTGCACAGGCCGTCGAAGCTGAGTAATCAGGCTCTGACGCTCCAGTAGACTTATGTCTATGAACGACCAAAAACCCGCTGCCCCCGTTTTGGGGGGCGGCGGGTTTTTGCGTGTCCGGTTTGATTTATCGTACGACGGCGGCCCCTTCAACGGGTGGGCAGTGCAGCCGGGATTGCGGACAGTCCAGGGCATCCTGGAAGAGGCCCTGGCGTTGTTGATCCGCCGGCCGATCCGGGTCACCGTGGCGGGACGTACCGACGCCGGTGTGCACGCCCGCGGCCAGGTGGTCCACCTGGACCTGACCGAGGCAGAGTGGCTGAAACTGCCGCGCGGGCACGAACTGGATCCCGCCGTCGCATTCCTTCGGCGGATTCGTGGCGCCCTCAGCAGGGGGTTGGGGGACCTGAGCGGGGCTATCGAGGTCCACCTGGTGTCCCTGGCGCCCGTGGGTTTCGATGCCAGGTTCTCTGCACTCTGGCGGCGCTACAGCTACCGCATCGCGGACGGACCTGCACTGTGGGATCCGCTCGAACGGTACTTCACGCTCTGGCACCAAAGCCCGCTGGACGTAGACCTGCTGAACGTGGGTGCCATGCAGCTGCTGGGGCTGCAGAACTTCCTGTCCTACTGCAAGCCGCGGGAGGGTGCCACCACCGTCCGTGAGCTGCAGCGCTTCGAGTTCCATCGCAGTGAAGACGGCGTCATTGTGGCCACCGTCCAGGCCGACGCGTTCTGCCACAACATGGTTCGCTCGCTGGTTGGCTCAGCCCTGTTCGTGGGCGAGGGCATCGAGGAGCCGGGCTGGCTGCATGAGCGGCTGCTGGCAAAGAAGCGGGACGCCAAGTCCGTCCTGGCCGCCCCGCACCCGCTGGTCTTGGAAGAAGTGGCCTACCCGTCCGACGACGAGATGCTGGCCCGCGCCGAGCTGACAAGGGCAGTCCGCAAGCATTGAGCTCCGGTGGTTGAGCCTGTCGAAACCGAGTGGCGGTCCGGTGGTAGAGCCTGTCGAAACCGAGCTCGGTGGTTGAGCCTGTCGAAACCCCGCGCCGGTGGTTGAGCCTGTCGAAACCCCACTAGTTTTCCACATAGGCGTTCTCCCACTCTTGAAACCTGAGAATGCCGTGCAGAGTATTCACATGCCATTCGCGTATATGCTTCGCTGCTCTGACGGCTCCTACTACGTGGGCAGCACGGTGAATATGGAGATGCGCTTCGCGCAGCACCAATCGGGTGAAGGGGCCGCCTACACGCGACGCCGAAGGCCGGTGGAGCTCGTTTGGATTGAAGAGTTCAGCCGTGTTGACCAGGCGTTTGCGCGGGAGAAGCAGGTTCAGGGTTGGAGCCGTGCCAAAAGGGAAGCCCTTGTAAGCGGGCGATACAGCGACTTGCCGGGACTATCGGCCGCTCCCGGAAAGCGAACGATTCCGTAGGATTTCGACGGGCTCAACCGCCGGGCTTGGGTTTCGACAGGCTCAACCACCGGGCTCGGTTTCGACAGGCTCAACCACCGGATTCGACGGGCAGGGTCATGGTGAACGTGCTTCCGCCGCCCAGGGCACTGGCGCAGGCGATGGCCCCGCCGTGGCGTTCCAGGATGGTCTTGGTGATGGAGAGGCCCAGCCCGGCGCCCGGAATGGCTGCGTCCCGGGCCGACTCGGCGCGGAAGAACCGGCTGAAAACCTTGGCCGCATCCTCCGGCGCCATGCCCATCCCGGTGTCCTGAACGACAAGCTTGACCCAGTCCTCGGTGTCGGCCGCGCTGATGGTCACTGTGCCGCCGTCGGGCGAGTATTTGATGGCGTTCGACACCAGGTTGTCCAGTGCCTGGCCGATCCGCAGCGGGTCGGCATAGGCCCAGAGCGGTGAGGGCACGTCGGCCACCAGGGCTACGGCTGACCGCTCCGCGTGTGCCTGGGCTGAGCCGATGCTGGTCTCCACCAGGCCGGAAATGTCGGTCCGTTTCGGGTGGACGTTCAGGGCGGCGGACGCTTCGAGCGTCAGGTCCGAGACCAGGGCAAGCAGCCGTTCGGAGTTTCGCTGGACCACCTCCAGCCGCTGGACCGTAACGTCGGGAAGTCCGTCGCTGTCCTCGAGCACCAGGTCGATGTTACCCAGGATGGAATTCAGCGGCGACCGGAATTCGTGGGAGACGTTCGAGACCAGTTCCTCGTTCGCGGCCATGGCTTCAACCAGCCCCGTGACGTCGCTGTAGACGACCACCGCTCCGGTGAGGCGGCCGCCGTCGTCCATTAACGGCCTGGCGGCGGTGGACACCGCGCGCTGCTGCGGGACATCGCCGATCCAGACGAGATAGTCCGCGAAAGATTCACCCTCAATGGCGCGCCGGAGGGGACGCTTGTCCGGCGGGAGGGGAGTCACTTTGTCCCGGGCGAAGACCCGCTGTTCGCTGTGGTCGGCAGGCTCGACGCCGGCGGGTGCGGCGGTCTGCTGCCAACGCCGCATCATGTTGTTGGCCAGCAGCTGGTCACCGTGCGAATCGACGGCAACAATGCCGACGTCGGTGGCGTCCAGGATGGTCATCAGGAGTTCCTCGCGTTCCCGACTCGCGGCGAGCAGTTCCCGCAGTTCCTCGCCCATGGTCTGCAGCTGCCGCTGCTGGATACGCATGTTGACGCTGGCGAAGCGGATCGCGAGTGAAACAGCAAGCATCACCAGCGGGAAAAGCACGAGTGCCGTGATGTCGGCAGCCGTGAGGTTGGGCAATTTCGGGGCTGTTGAGGGAACCATGATCAGGAGCGGTCCCAGAGCGCTCAGTACAAGGCTGGTACGGACCAGCATCCCGGAAGCGGCGAGCCAGATAACCGGAAACACCACCAGGATTGCCAGTCCCGGCAGGAGCGGCGCGGCGCCGTTGCGTAGGAGTCCCACTGCGAGAAGGTCCAGCACTGGAATGATCAGATAGGCACTATGGCGCATGCGCTCCCAGGGCATCAGGAAACATGCCAGAAAGAGGACGGCGTGCAGTCCGAGTCCGGCCAGGTAGAGGGGGCTGGACAGCAGCGATGGCCATGTGAAGGGCGTCATCACGCCGAGGATGGCGACAATCAGCGACAGCGGAAGCTGGCACAGTGCCACCTGGGTGCGAGGGCCGAGCTTCCTGAAATAGAGGGCAACTCCCCGCGGCGAGGGACGTCGAGCCATACGGAGTCTCCAACTTTCCTGACGGTCCCCATTCCGTCCCCAATGATTTGATGCAGCCGAATATCTGAACGCTGAGGTAATCAGCCCTCCGAATCCTAATCTGCTGCGTTGTCATGGTAATTGACTTTCCAAAACTAAACGCCGGAACGCGTGTCATCCGCCGTTCATACTTGTACCGTATAGAGAGTTGGAGTGGATGAGGGGATTAGCGCTGGGCTGATGGGGACCTCTTCCACCTGGCAACAGGGATAGACATGGACGATCTTGGGGTAGCTGTAGTAATTGAAGACGACGCCGATGTGCGGAACCTCCTTGAGGGAGTGCTGCGCCAGGCAGGCTTTGAGGTCCATACTGCCGCCGAGGGGCGGGAGGGCGTAGAAGTGGTACGACATAACAAGGCCCAGGTGGTCACGCTGGACATCGGTCTCCCGGACATTGACGGTTTTGAGGTTCTGCGGCGAATCCGCTCCTTCAGCGATGCCTATGTAGTTATGCTGACGGGCCGAACCGAGGAACCAGACCTACTCTCAGCCCTGAACGCCGGGGCAGATGACTACATCGCCAAACCCTTCAGGCCGCGTGAACTCCGGGCCAGGGTGGCGGCCATGATGCGCAGGCCGCGCCATGAGGTCACCAGTCCACCCCAGGCGGCTTCATGGGCTTCACCTCCGGCCGCGCCGGCAACCTTCACCCACACGGGAGTTCTCCAGCACAACGGGCTCATTCTGAACTACCGGACCCGCACGGTGGTGATTGGCGAGGTCAACCTCGGGCTCACGCGCAGCGAGTTCGACCTCCTGCACACTTTGCTCAGCGGCGAGGGGATGGTGTGTACGCGGTCCGATCTGGTGCGAGCGGTCCGGGGTGACCTTTATGAGCCCGATGCGTATATCAGTGAGGCTGACGAGCGGGCCGTGGAAGTCCACGTCGGGAACCTTCGCCGCAAGCTTCGGGAGGATCCGCTGTCACCGCGCTGGCTTCAGACGGTGCGCGGAGTGGGCTACCGACTCGCACCTACAAGGACCGACCTGCAGGGCTGGCCGGGGGCTGGACACTAGTCATTCTTGAGGATGTAGTTCGCCTGGAGCTCTGAGACTGTACGCACGCCGTGCTCTGCCACGGTGGCCAGCAGTGCCTGGCCTTGGACGAAGTCGCTGCGGCGGATGGCGTCCTCCAGACCTTGGGCCAGAACAGACAACCGGATCCCGCCCACCATGGCGGAGGCGATCCGCAGGCTGACGACAGCGTCCAAGGCTGCGGGGCGGTCCTCCGTGTGGACCGCTGCGGCCAGCCGGCCAAAGCGCTGGTCCCACAAAGACGCGTAGTCGCGGGCGAATCCAAGGGCAAGTTCGGGGCCGTCCAGATCTGCCTCCAGTTCCGCCAGGATGTACGGTTCGACCCAGCGCAGGGGTTCGTCGCCCGCCTGCGGCTGTCCGGAACGCACGTCCGCAACGGACCCCGCGGCGGACGACTCGGCAGGGACACCCCCGCTGCTGGAGGTGAGATGTGGACTATCCATGCTTCAAGGCTACTTCCTGTAGTTATGTGAGAGCCCATGTTCAGTAGATCCTGTGGAAACCTTGAGTCATCCTTGACTTGAGGTATCTGGCGTCATTGCCCGCTGAATGTGACAACCGTGTTGATAACCGCTGGCCCCAGAATGGCAATGAAGAGCACGGGAAAAATAAAGAACAGCAGGGGAAAGAGGATCATCACGGGGAGTTTCATGGCCTTTTCCTCGGCACGTTGGCGGCGTTTTACGCGCATCACCTTGGCCTGGATCCGCAGGACCCGGCTGATGGCGATGCCATAGGTGTCGGCCTGGACCACAGCCTGGACGAAGCTCCGAAGTTCCGGGATGCTGGTCCTCTCGGCCAGTGCCTGATATGACTCACGCCGGCTGCGGCCCACCTGCATGTCCTGCAGCGTGCGGACCAGTTCGTCGGCCAAGGGCCCCTTGCCGTTTTCGCCGGCGCGGGACATGGCCCCTTCGAAGCCAAGGCCGGCTTCCACCGAGATCAGCATCTGGTCCAGGGTGTTGGCCAGTTCCAGCTGCATGGCCTTCTGGCGCTCCATGCCTTTGCTGTAGAGCATCAGGTCCGGGATGAAATAGCCGAGGAACAGGAGGAAGATGCCCGCGAGTTTCATCATGGGCGTGCTTCCGACGGCGGCCAGGTAGATCCCGAGGGACGCACCCGCGAGGCCTATGGCGAGCTTGGCACCAAGGACCTTTTCCAAAGGCATGGCCGGAGGCCTGCCTGCGAGCGATAGCAAGCGGTCGAGTTTGCGGACGTAGGCGGGTGGCGTCAGGTGGTAGCCGACCCCGGCCAGCAGGCTGGTGGATTTCGTTTCGGGCACTTCGGCAGAACGCCGGCCCCGGTTCAGGATGGCCACCGTGGCAGTCCGGCCCTTCCGGTCCACGGTAAGGACAGCCCATGCCAGGTAGCCGATGGGCAGGGAGACCAGCAGGAGCGAGGAAATGACGAGAGGGCTCATGGTCGCCTCAGAACTTCAGATCGATGATTTTGCGCATCCACAGGCTGCCAAGCGTCATCATGACGGCCGAAGCGCCCATCATGACCCACCCCAGCGGGTTTGTGAACATCGGGTTCATGTAGCCGGGGTTCACCATCATCAGCATCACGACAATTCCGAAGGGCATGGCGATGAGGATGTAGGCGGAAAATTTACCCTCCGCGGCAAGGGACTTGATGTGCCCCTTGATCTCGCTGCGCTCGCGGATGGTTTCGTTCACCTGGTCCAGGACTTCAGCCAGGTTTCCGCCCACTTCGCGGTTGATCTGGATGGCCTGGGCGATCCAGACGAAGTCCTCGTTGTGCATGCGTTCGGATGTGTCAGTCAAGGAAGCAAGCAGGTCCCGGCCCAGGCTGGTCTCCGTGATGACGCGGCGCATCTCTTCTGAGGTGGGGCTCTGCGACTCGGCGGCGGCCGCGTCGATGGCCCGCAGAATGCTGTGGCCGGCCCGCAACCCGCCGGACAGCAGCTGCAGCGTGTCACCTAGTTGCTGGTCGAACTTGGCACGGCGTTTGCCCGCGAGGAATCCCAGCAGCAGATGGCCGGCGAAGGGCGCCAGGAAGACCAGCAGGAAGGAAACGAACGGTGCCCCGATCACGAGCCCCACCAGGGCCCCCATGATGGCGCCGGCAATGACCAGCACTATGAACTCAGCCTGGCTGAGGCGGACCCCGGCGTTCTCCAGTGCGTCGCGGTTATAGAGTCGGACATTCCGGGTTACCAGGAACCGGTCGAGGCTTCCCACGGTTGCGCTGGCCAGCCGAGTAAGGCCCGACGGCGGGTCCGCCTCATACGGGCGGCGCCGGTCCAGCGCAATGTCAGGGGTTCGTGGCAGCACCAGCGCCACGCCCACCAGAATAGGGGCAATGAAAAGGAGCGCGGCTCCCAGAATGATGAGCATCGCCTAACCCCTACCGTCGGCGGATGTGGCCGTAGCCGCGGGAGTGGCGAAGACCGCAGGCGAAACGTGGATCCCCAGGTCCTCGAAACGGTCGATGAACCGCGGCCGGATTCCGGTGGCCACGGGCTTGCCAAGGAAGCGCCCGTGGGCGTCCACCCCGGCGGAGTAGTCGAAGACAAAGGCATCTTGAAGCGTCACAATGTCGCCTTCCATGCCCTGGACCTCGGTCACATGGGTGATCCGGCGGGACCCGTCGCGAAGGCGGGAGATCTGGACGATCAGGTTCACAGCCGAGGCGATTTGTTCACGGATGGCCCGCAGCGGCAGGTCCATGCCAGCCATCAGAACCAGCGTTTCCAAACGGGCAACGGCGTCTCGCGGCGAGTTGGAGTGCACCGTGGAGAGGGACCCGTCATGGCCGGTGTTCATGGCCTGGAGCATGTCCAGCGATTCGCCGCCACGGACCTCGCCCACCACAATGCGGTCAGGGCGCATACGCAGCGAGTTCCGGAGGAGTTCGCGGATGGTCACCTCGCCTTTGCCCTCGGTGTTGGGCGGGCGGCTTTCGAGCCGGACCACGTGGTCCTGCTGGATCTGGAGTTCCACGGCATCCTCGATGGTCACGATGCGTTCGTTTGCCGGCAGGAAGGAGGACAGGACGTTCAGCAGCGTGGTTTTGCCGGTGCCCGTTCCGCCGGACACGATGATGTTGAGCTTGGCTTTGACGCAGGCGTTGAGCAGTTCAGCCATTTCCGGCGTCAGGGTGCCGAAATCGATGAGGTTCCGGACGGTGAGCGGGACCTTGCTGAACTTACGGATGGTCAGCGATGATCCGCCCACGGCCAGCGGAGGGATCACGGCGTTAACGCGGGAACCGTCTTCAAGCCGGGCGTCCACCAGCGGCGAGGACTCATCGATGCGGCGTCCCACCTTGGACACGATGCGTTCAATGACCTTGCGCAGGTGCTCCTCGGAGCTGAACCGCGAATCCGCGAGGGTGAGGTGCCCTTTGCGCTCCACGTAGATCTGGTCCATGCGGTTGACCATGATTTCGGTGACCGCGGGGTCATCCAGCAGCCGCTGCAACGGACCGTAGCCCAGAACGTCATCGGCAACGTCCTGGACCAGGCGGCTGCGCTCATCGGCAGACAGCGGCACCTGCTCGGCATCAATGAAGCGGGTCAGTTCTTCCCGCGCCGAGGTTTTCAGTTCGTGTTCGGTTATGCCGGAGTCGTTGAACCGGGCACCCAGACGCTCGAACAGTGCGGTGGCGGCCCTTTGTTTTAAGGTGGCGAAGACATCCACCGGCTGCTGGAGCTTGGGTTTTATGGCTTCCGGGGGATCAGGGAGGACGACGGCGGCAGGTGCCGCCGTCGTCGTCCGTTGTTCGCGGGTCTGGTCAAACCAATGCATCCGCTGGGCAGGGATTTCCGGACGGGGCAGTTCGAGCATGGGGGTGGATGCACGCGCTGGGGCCGGTGGGGGGGGAGCCGCGGATTTCGACTGAGCCGCGCTGATGCGCTCTGAAAGTTTCATCTAGACCACTACCCTTCGGTGCAGTTTGCGCTGGGACTTGGCCCGCCACGCAGGGTTGAAGCGTTCAACGAGCTGATTGAGCCCCTTGGTCGCGGGGTCTTTGACCGGTTCCTGAAGGACAGGGATTCCGCGGTTGGTGGACAGGGCCACGGCGCGGGACCGCGGGATGCTCACATCAACCGGCGCGCCCATAGTCGATTCCAGGTCCTGGACGGTGAGGCCGTTCTTGGCATCAGCCATGTTCAGCACCACGTGCCGGGTCTCGGGAAGGATGTCCAGCTGGCGCAGGATATCCAGCCCGGAGCGCAGGCCACGCACGCTGGGGATGTCCATGCCGCTGACCCAGACCACATCGGTGCACTTTTCCATGGCCGCGAGCCCGATCTCCGGCAGCCCCGGTGCGGTGTCCACGACAACGTATTGGAACTGCTCGGACAGCTGTTCCAAGAGACGGCTGACCTGTTCAGGGGTGATCTCGTCGGCGTCAATGGGGGTGACTGGGGCACAGAGGGCGTAGATGCTGCCCGGGTGGACGGTAAGAAAGGCCTTGAGTACCAGGGAGTCCTGGCTGGCGGCGGGGGAGACCGCGTCCGTGACAGTGTGCTCGGGGTCAAGGTATAGCCCCGACGCGACGTCCCCGAACTGGAGGTCCAGGTCCACGATGACCACACTCATGGGTGCCACTTTGCCCAGTCCGATGGCGATGTTGGTGGCAATGGTGGTTTTGCCCACGCCGCCCTTGGGGGAGAAGACGCCGATGACCAGGCCCTTATTGGTTTCCGTTGCTTGCTGGGGCACTTGGGTGCGGTGTCGGCTGGCGAAGGACTGGCTGGCGCGCTCCAGGAGTACACGGATCTGTGCCGCATCGGAGTCCGGCGGGACGATGTCCCGGATGCCTGCACGCATGGCATGCAGGAGGAAGCTGGGATCAGGACCGGGTTCGGCGGCCAGAATGACACCGAGTTCGGGGAAGCTGACGTTCAGCACCGTGGCGAGCCGGAGGGCGTCATCGACCGGCACCTCCGGTCCCAGGACCAGGACCTCGGGCTGCTCCTGGTTCATGTGCGCAAACAGTTCGTTCGGATCCTGGGGCAGCCGGTCGGTAAAGAAGGTCTGCACGCCGCCCTGGAGTCCGCCGGCAACGGCCTGGCGGAGGCGGGCGTCGAAGTCGAGGTCAGGGGTGATGAGGACGAAGCGGCTCATTTGTAGAGGTCCGGCCGGGTGATGGTGCGCGGTCCGCTGTCCTGGGCGTCCAAGGGTTCCCTGCTGAGCCAGATGGAAGCGTACTCTGCGGCGAAGACGATCTTGCCTGCATTGATGTCATTCACTGCAACGGTGACCATCAGGGATCCGGTGGGGAGGTTCACGTCACGGGGGTCCGGCGCAGGCGCGTCGGTTGCTGACGGCGTTGGCTTTGCGGCAGCGCCTTCCGGCGCTCGCTGGACCGCGGTCACAATTGCCTTGTGGATGGATAGCTGGACGGTTTCCTTGTCGGATTTCGCTTCGATACCGCCACTGGGCATCGAGATGAAGATGCCAACATGGTCGCCGGGCGTCACACGGCCGCCGACGACGCGCTGCGGCTCCAGCTGGAAGGAGACTTCCTGCAGGCCTGCCGGCACCGGCACAGAGCCGGAAGACTTCAGTTCCTCCGGGGAGACAAGGCGTTCGGCCAGCAGCTGCTCGCCGGGGACAAGATCCGCGGAGGTGACCTTGCCGCCCGAGCCGTCCAGGGTGTTCAGGGCGGTTTTTGCGACGGCGGTGCCCGGCAGTTGCTGGAGGGTGACTGCCGCCTTTAGCGTATCTGCCGAAGAGCCAGCCGGCACGGCTTTGGTGACCACCAGGACGCCTACAGGATCAAGGTTCCGAACGGCCCGCTGGTCCGCGCCCTGGGCGTAGGTGACAACGATCACCGCCCCGACGATGGCCAGCAGGACCGCTACCACTCCTGCCAACAAACGTGATTTCACTGACTGCTCCTGGTTTTTTGAAAAATCATGGTGCTATAAGGTCTAACTGCTAAGCGCGACAACGGTCGCGCCGTCGGGGTTCACTGGCCCCAAGGTGTAGCCGTTTGCCAGGGAAACGTATTTGACGAATGTGCCGATGATTCCGCGGCATGGCTCTTTGCATTCAAGGGCAGCCGGGACATCAGGCGATCTGTTGCGAAAGGTGTAGGGAAGTCCGGTGGGGCCGACCTTCCAGCCGGCCACCTTGAACGCAGCGAAGGTGGTAAGTCCGAAGACTGCATTTGTTCCTGTGCCGGTCACTTTATTGAAAATGGGCAGCAAGACAATGACGTCCTTGCCTGCATTCATGTCCGCCGCCCAAGAGTTCAGTGTGGTCTCACAGTTGGGCGGGGGGTTGTTGCCCGTGTCGCCGTTGGCCATGCTCTTCGCGATGTCAATAAAGGCTCCGCAGGAATTGGGGTCCTGCGTGAGACCACCGAACCCGCCTTCGACTGCGGCGCCGGACGGTCCGTAGAAGCAGCTTGGATTGGCCCCGGTCCCGTGCAGGCGCAGAAGCTGCATCACGCCAGTCTGGCCGCGGACCTGGCAGATGGAAACGGTGATGGGAAATGCGGTGGTGCCCTTCACCGGACTGCCCCATTTGACCGTTGCCGGGGCGTTGACCTCGGTGGTGTTGAGGCCGAAGACGCGGGCGAAGAACAGGGACACTTGGTTGGGTGTATGCCCTGCCTCCTGGGAGCCGACTGTGACGGTCACGGTGCCACCCGTCTTGTCCAGCACAATTGACTTGATGTTGCTGAGGCCGTCGTTGGCATTGCTGTTGGCATAGGCAGCAGCCATGGACGAAGGGGTGGAGCAATCCGGATCTGTGGCGCTCTTGGCACACTTTTGTGCGATGGCAAGTGCTGCGGCGTCGGCTCCGTTCCGCAACTGCGTGCGTTCCGAGTAGAGCATGCTCACGTCCACAGCCATTGCTCCGAAGCCCAGAAACGCGACCAGCATCAGGGCGACGATTACACTAACGGCGCCGCGCTCGCCGTCGTGCTTTCTGCGTGTCAGCCGCCGCACAACATGGCCCCTTTGCCCGTCATGGCGAACGGGCCTGCAATGCCTGTCATGGTGGACAGGGTGTAGGTGATAGTGATGGTCATCTGGGCGTTGGGGGTGCATGTCGCGCTGCCGAAACTGATGTTGGCGTCGGTCAACGCAGGGTTCAGGGACACCGCCGCGTTCTTGGCCGCAGTGCGGGCTGCCGTTACGTTGCTGGAGATGGCCATGACCCGGACCCCTTCACGAGCGGCGGCCGAGAGCGAGGCCTGCGCATTGTACGCACGGCTGAATTCCATGATGCCCAGAAGGAGCATGACGAGGAGGGGCGCCACGATCGCAAACTCGACCGCGACGGCTCCACGCTCGGATGCCCTGGACATGATGGCGCCTTTCGGTATGGCCAATCTGCTGTGGAAAGCGGAGTGGCGGCGGCTTGAATGCCGCCGCCACTCGCGTTGTGCCGGTGCGCTGGGCAGGTCTAGAGGTGCGCAGGTACCTTACTTAGCGCAGGCACCTGCTGCGCCCGCGACTCCGGGAACCCAGTTCCCCTTGCCCGAAACGTTGCACTGGATGTTGCTGAACGTGTCGCTAAGGGTCGTCCCGAGGAGGGTGACGGCGACGATGATGACGACGGCGATGAGCGCGACCATGATGCCGTATTCGACGGCGGTGGCGCCCTTTTCTTCACTGCGAAGGCGGATCATGAGGTTGGTGTGGAGAGAAAGCATGGGGACTCCTGAGCGAGTTTTGGGTGGCTGGTCCTGCACCAGCTCAACCACGAAACTAGCAACTCTTGATGCAATGTTGATGAGAACTTGCAACATCCTGTGCCAAGACTTCCCTGGCTGCGCGCTTCCTGCGCTTTGCCTTCGGAAATCCTGCGTTGGCGCTGCGAAATGATGATTGCCCAGGCACACAAAACGGACCCCCTCGGTTCTGGGTTCCGAGGGGGTCCGGCATTTGGGCGCCGAATGGCGCGGTGGGACGGTTAGGGGAGTCCGAGTGCCGTCTTGAGCGTGGTGGTCAGGCCGAGGTAGTGGAGGTTCAAGGCTTGGCCGAACGCGGTTACTCCCAGAACAATGGCTAGCGCCAAGAACGAAAGCAGGATTCCATACTCGGTTGCGTGGCGCCGCGTTGGTCGTGAACCATTGTTTCGACGGTTTCGGCCAAATGCGTCACAAGCTTTTGGAATCGATTGAACATCGTTCCCCCTAAGAAAATACGGCCATGATCTGAAGCACTGCCGGCCCCAGCAGTACGATGAAGAGCGTCGGTAAGATGAAGAAGATGAGGGGGAAAAGCATCTTTACGGGCATCTTCATTGCATGCTCTTCCGCCCGCTGCCGCCGCTTGATTCTCATGTCCTTGGCTTGAATCTTCAGCACACCTGCAATCGCAATGCCGTAAGTGTCAGCCTGAACAACTGCCCGGATGAAGCTGCGCACGTCAGGAACATCGACGCGCTCGGCGAGCGATAAGTAGGCTTCCTTCCGGGACCGGCCCACCTGGATGTCCTGCAGTGTCCTAATGAGTTCGTCTGCAAGTGGACCCCGCCCGTTCTCACCAGCCCGACCCATGGCGGTCTCGAAGCCCAATCCCGCCTGAACCGAGATCAGCATCTGGTCCAGCGCGTTAGGAAGTTCGAGCCGGATCTCCTCGCGACGCTTCTGGGCCCGGTTTCGTAACAGGATGTCAGGCACGAAGTACGCCAACGCCACGATCACGACGCCTATTGCGACTCGTCCAGCGGACGGAGCGCCAAGGAAGACGAGGAGCCCCAGAATTGCTCCGCCGAAAGCCAGCATCGGCTTCACCATGATGATGCGTGCCAGCGGCCATTGCTTGGGCCTGCCCGCTCCCGCCAACTGCTTGTCCAGCCATGCTTCGTAGCTGCGGGGTGTGAGCCGCTTGGAGAGGGCGGCGATTTGCTCATTGACATTCAACGACTGGGCAACTTGGCTGGGCCGGCGTCCAAGATTGGTTTGGATGTTACGAATTCCGGCGAGATCGCCCGTGAACGCCAGCCAGATCATGCCCGAAATCGGAAGAATGATGGCCAGGATTGCTGCTAATGCGATGGGTTGCATTTCGTCCGCCTCCTAGTACTTCGGCTTAATGATTCGGCTGAGCCAAAACCCGCCGGTGGACAGCAGGACAATGGCCGCACCCACCATAAGGAATCCAACAACCGTGGTGGTGAAAACCTTGGAGTAAGTGGGATTGAAGATCAGCAGACCGAAGAACATCAGGATCGGCAGTGCCATCAGGACGACGGCCGAAACCCTGCCTTCCGCACTCAAGGCCCGTACCTGGCCCCGAACCTGGTTTCGATCCCTGATTGTTTCGCCGACGTGGTCAAGGACTTCAGCGAGATCGCCGCCCACCTCTCGGTGGATCTCAATGGCTTGGGCAATCCAGTAGAAGTCTTCGCTGGCCGTTCTCCGGGAAACGTCAGCCAAGGACTCGCCCAGGTCGCGTCCAATCCGCGTCTCGTTGATGACGCGACTGAGCTCTTCGGCCATCGGCCCGTCGTTTTCCTGAGCAGCCGCATCGATGGCCCTCAAGAGGCTGTGCCCTGCGCGAAGACCACCGGCGAACATCTGGAGTGTGTCCGGCACCTGCGTGTCAAACTTCCGCCGGCGCCGCGAGATGAGCATGTTCAGGAGTACCAGGAGCAGAAACGGGGAGAGCAAAACGGAGAGGATGCTGATCCCGAGTCCCGCGAGGAGGAACCCGAGCACTCCCGCCACCAGGGTTATTGCTCCCGCCATCAGAAGATAGTCGCCCGGCTCTTTGTGGAGGCCTGCCTGCTCCAGCTTCTCGCGGTTGAATAAGCCGCTGGGCCGCTTCTTCAGGCTGCGGTTCAGAATCCCCGCGGCATGGTCCGTCAGCTTCGTCAGGCTTGAGGAATATTGAACAGCATCAGGACGCCTTCGCGAAAGGGCGACTCCCGCCCGACCCCTTACGACCACTCCGAAGATGAGCCCGAGGGACACGTAGACCAGGAATAGCCCACCGATGAAGATGCCCACTGGCAACTCGGCTCCCATGGCTATCGGCCCCTGACGGGCTGAGCACCAAAGACTTGGGGCGAGATGTGGATACCGAGCTCAACGAACCTGTCGGTAAACCGCGGCCGCACACCCGTCGGAATAGGCTTGCCCAGGAATCGGCCGCTTGCATCAACACCGGCAGAATAGTCGAAGACGAATGCATCCTGAAGCGTGACGATGTCGCCCTCCATTCCCTGGACCTCCGTAATGTGCGTAACCCTTCGGGTTCCGTCTCGGAGCCTGGATATATGGACGATGAGGTTGACGGCGGATGCCACCTGCTCCCTCACTGCCCTGAGTGGTAGATCCATGCCGGCCATCAGGACAAGGGTCTCAAGACGGGCGATAGCGTCCCGCGGTGAGTTTGCGTGGACTGTCGACAAGGATCCGTCGTGTCCTGTGTTCATGGCTTGCAACATGTCTAGACATTCGCCGCCGCGGACCTCACCGACGACAATACGGTCGGGTCGCATACGGAGAGAGTTTCGCACGAGGTCGCGGATGGCAACCTCACCCTTGCCTTCGATGTTGGCCGGCCGGCTTTCCAACCTGACCACGTGATCCTGCTGCAGTTGCAGTTCAACCGCATCCTCGATGGTGACGATGCGGTCGGAAGACGGAATGAACGACGAAAGGGCATTCAGCAGTGTGGTCTTGCCTGTGCCGGTACCCCCCGAGACGATGATGTTCATGCGGGCCAGGACACATGCCTGAAGCAGTTCAGCCATCTCCGGCGAAAGGCTGCCGTAACCGATCAGCTTCTGGACAGTCAGGGCGCTTCCTCCAAACTTTCGGATGGTTAGTGCGGGCCCATTGACAGCCAGCGGCGGAATGATTGCATTCACTCGGGAACCGTCTGCAAGACGCGCGTCCACGAGGGGCGACGATTCGTCGATGCGGCGGCCGACCTTTGACACAATCCTTTCGATGACGCGCCGGAGGGCATCATCGGAAGCGAACTTCGTGTCTGTCAGGGTCAGTTTGCCATCGCGCTCCACGTAAACTTGGTCGTATCGGTTGACCATGACCTCAGTCACGGTCGGATCGTCCAGGAATCGCTGGATTGGCCCGTGACCAAGGACGTCATCGATGATCTCGCGGATCAGCCGCTGGCGCTCAGTCCCTGTCAGCGGCACTTGTTCCTCATCGACGACAATCTTGAGTTCGTCTTTGACGTACTGATGCAGCTCGGCTTCTTCGAGCGAGGAGTCGGTGATGCGTGCGCCCAACCGTTCGTAGAGTGCCTGGCTGGCACGCTCCTTGAGGGCTCCAAGGGCGCCGCTTGCGACGGCCGCCGTCTGTGTGAGCTCCACAACGTCCGCGGCGTAGGCCGTTTCTGCTGTCTTGGCCTCGTGAATTCGGCCCAAGGTTGCCGGCTCTGCCGGTCCAGCCTGTGCCGCAAACGGGTTCGCCGGTACGGCTTCGACCAGCGCCGTCGGTGACTCCGTACCGCGCACTTTTTCTAGTCTGCGTGAGAGGTTCACTGGACTACCGCCCTTCTGTGCAGTTTCTTATGAGGTCTGGCTTCCCAATTCGGCTTGAACCGGTCGACCAGCTGGCGCAGTCCTTTGGTGGCGGGGTCCCGGCTACCGTCTTGAAGCAGGGGGACGCCTTTGTTGGTGGAGAACGGAACTGTCCTGGACCGAGGCAAGACAACGTCGACCGGTGCGCCGATGGTGGCTTCCACGTCTTGCAGCGTCAGGCCGGTCCTCCGGTCGGCCATATTCAGGACCACGTGGCGCCTGTCGGGCAGGAGATTCAGTTCCGCGAGGATCTGGCTGCCTGTCCGCAGGCCCCTGATGCTGGGAATATCCATACCGCAGATCCAGACGGCATCCGAAGCGAGATCTAGAGTAGCCAGGACATGTTCACCTAGTCCCGGGGCCGTATCAACCACCACGTATTGGAACTCCTTCTGCAACTGCTTGAGAAGGTGGGTGACGTTGTCGCCGCTGATGCGGTCCATTTCCACAGGGTTCCGTGGCGCGCACAAGGCGTAAATTCCTGCCGGATGCACGCTGAGGTACGTCTTGAGGACCATGGAATCCTGGCTGGCGGCGCCCACTACGGCATCAGTGATGGTGTGCTCGGGGTCCAGCATTAGCCCGCTGGCAACATCGCCGAACTGCAGGTCAAGATCCACGATTACAACCCCCATCGGAGCCAGTTGGCCCAGACCAACAGCAAGGTTGGTCGCCACAGTGGTCTTGCCCACTCCGCCCTTCGGGGAGATGACGGCGATGATGCGTCCGCCTTCAGCATGCTCATGGTGTTCGGAGCTACTCGGTGCGAGGCCTCGACGACGACCCGCCGCCGCCAGGCTGGCCCGTTCCACGATGATCCTGATGTGGTCCGCTTCAGCCGCAGGGTCGAGAAGATCCCTCACACCGGCCCGCATCGCCTGGATGGCGACCTCTGAGGACTCCCCGGCCACCAGGATCATGCTGATCTCTGGATACTGCAAATCCATGACCGACGCGAACTTCAGCGCGTCGTCTTCTGGAAGTCCCGGGCCGAGGATGAAGACCTCGGGCGGTTCACCGAGGAGCTGTTTGAGTACTTCCGCCGGGCCTTCCGGAAGGTAGTCGGCCTGGAAATACTGCAGGGACCCAGGCATGCCGGCGGTGGCCATCCGAACGCGGCGTTCGAAATCTGTGTTGGGCGTAATGAGAACGAAGCGGCTCATCGGAATACCTTGGTCTTATCAACCACACCGGTGTTTCCTTCGGTGGCTTCGGCCGGCTCCTTGGACAAGTAGATCTTGCCGTATTCGACCGCGTAGACGAGGCGTTCTGCTTCGACTGAGTTGCGTGCCACTGTGATCAGGTACGTGCCGTCACTTTGATTGCTGTTTCCCGAACTCAGCGCGCCGTCAGATTCGCCTTTCTGGGCGGCATCAGGCTGGGCAGCGCTGCCGTTACTGAACTGCGAAGCGGTAACCAGTACCTTGTGGAAGGTAAGTTGGGTGCCGGAGGACTGAGTTGCAGTTTCTCCTGCGCCGTTGGTCGATGTCTCCTGAAGCGAAATGAAGATGCCGACAGTGTCCCCTGCTGTGATCTTTCCACCCACTACCCTTTCGATGGGCAGCTTGATGGTGACTTCCTGCATGCCGTCCGGCACCGCAACCCTTGACGGCCCTAGGAACGAGTCGGGGTCAACCATACGGCTTGTCAGCAGTTGTTCGCCCGGAACCAGAGAGACTGCGGTGACTTTGCTGCCGAGCTCCGAAAGTTGCGTAACAGTCCCCTCGGTGAGGCTGGACTTCTGAATGGGCTTCAGGGCGACGGATCCGCCGATTTCGCTCGCGGGAGTCCCTGCCGGAATGGCTTTCTGAACAACGAGAACATCGGACGTTTCCGTTCCTGCCATAGCCCGTTGATCTGCGCTTTGAACATATGTGATGAGAAGGACTGTGCCGATGATTGCAACGAGTAGCGCGGCGATGCCTCCCAGTAGGCGTGTTTTCAATTTCTCCCCTTAGTTGGTGCTTACTTGATCAGCCCGATGACAATGACGTTGCCATTGGGTGTGGTGGAGCCTCCGGTGAAGAGGTTCGGATCTGCGGAATACCCCACGAAAGTGCCGTATAGCCCCTTCTCGCTCCCGCTGAATACGTTGGTCGGGTCATACTTGGCCTGGCCGGTAAAGTTCCATGCCTGTAGCTTGAAGCCTGCCCATTTCTCGATGTAGTACTGCACGTTGCTGCCGAGGCAGGTTCCGAATTGCGCCGCGGGCATTCCCTTGCAGGTGTACTTGTACACAGGGAGGGCGACGGTCGAGTTGGCAAGCGTGGGGTTAATGGACGGGTTGAAGAGGTCCATGCAATCGTTGGGAACTGCCCCGCCTGCACTGGTGTAGCTCCACTTCCCAACTTCGGCGGTGACCTTGCAACCAACGCCTCCATCAGGGTTCAGCCAGGCGAAACCGCCGGGAATGATCTGGTTCGATGGGTTGAGTCCATTGCAGTCCTGGGCGCCACCGCCACCCCCCTGGGTGAGGATTTTGTGGGGCATGCCGTCGTCATCGAATTCGCACGTAGCGAAGGTCAACGGGAGGATGGATATGCCTTTTGTAGGGTAGAGCCACTTTGCTGTTGCTGTGGCGCCCACTGTCACTGGGGGAGCGTTGAGTACGCTCGCGAACATCTTGGTGAGGAAGCCTGCGTTAGTAGTGCCGTCCTTGGTTGAAGTGGTGACCGAAACCTGGCCAGCAACTGAGAGGTCCACGGACTGAACTGTCGACTTTGAGTCAAGGGAGTTGCTGTTGGCCAAGGCGGCCGCCAGAGCATCAGCGTCAGCCTGTGCGCAACCCGATTCCGCGCACAGATCCACCCCTGCCAGAGCGCCGGCGTCAGCCCCGTTTTGCAGCTGGGCGCGCTCGGCATAGATCTGGCCTGCATCCACGGCGAGTGCGCCTGCACCGATCAGTGCCAGCATCATTACTGCTACTAGTGCACCGGCGGCCCCACGCTCTCGGGATTCAGGGTTACGAGTCAACCGCCGCATCGCATTGCTCCTACTCCGGTCAGGGTTACGGAACTTCCAAACAACCCGGTCATTGTTGGCGAACTGTAAGTAATGGTGACTTTCATTGTGGTATTCGGAGTGCAGGCGGTAGGTGCGAACGTGTACCCGAAGGTCCCTGTAAGTCCAGGGGCTCCAGCGACTGCCGCAGCTTTGGCGTCGGTTTGGTTGTTCTTGACCGCCATCGTTCGTGCTGCTTCGCGGGCCGCCTGCGTTACTGAAATTTGGGCGTTGTAGGCGTGAGCGAATTCGACGATTCCGGTGATAAGAGCCAGCAGCAGCGGCGCGACCAAGGCGAACTCGACAGCTACGGCGCCACGGCTCTTGTGGTCCGTGCTTTCCTTGCAGGTCTTCTTCAACGGATCCCCCGAGGATGGTTGGAAAGTTTCGAAGTGTGCCGTGCACTCAGGCACGGCACACTTGCGGAAGGTTTCGACTACCAGGTACCGACTGTGGAGCCAAGAGTCGAGAACCAGTTGTTCAGAGCGGTACCGAAGGCGGTCACGCCAATAATGATGAGCAATGCAATGAACGCAACGAGAAGTGAATATTCAGTGGCGGTAGCGCCCTTTTCAGATGCGGTACGTTCCTTGATGCCGGCAACGAAAGCGAGCAAGGAGACCATTAGTGCAGTCATTTGAGTTCCTTTTTCAGTGAAATTGGTGCCGATGCGTAGTGTCGGTCAATCGCCCCAGTCGATCGATTGGTTGCAGCGCGGGGTTTGATTCTGGGCACTGCGTGAGCCGAAGTGTGCCGTGCCTTATCCCAAGTGAACTGACCCGGCACACTTCGGGTGTGTGTTTTTTACCAGGTTCCGACTCGAGATCCGAGGGTTGAGAACCAGTTGTTGAGCGCGGTGCCGAAGGCGGTAACGCCAATGATGATGAGCAAGGCGATGAACGCAACGAGGAGCGAGTACTCCGTCGCAGTTGCGCCTTTTTCTGAGCTGAAGCGGTCCTTGACTCCGGAAACAAAGGCAAGAACGGAGACCATGAGTGCAGTCATTTTGGATTCCTTAATTCGGTGAAATTGATGTGGATTATTTCAACGAATTTCCAGCGGCCCCCATGATTCCTTAGCTGCTGGACTTTCGCTAGCTAAAGAATTGCACCGCGGCACAGGGCCAACAATGCGTAGTGGTACTCGACTTTTTGCTGGCTATTGTTCGGGCGTACGCGACGACCGATTTCGAGTACTCAGTTTTTGGCTTGTGTCAGTACTTGGGGCGGTCCGTTGTGGTCCGCCCGGGAGCATCCCGGAGTCCGGGTCAGCTCAACCTGAGACGAGGGAGAGTGCAACTGTCGTTGCAAGCATTGATGGGCCGAAGGCCACTTCTGTCGGCTTATTGGCCCGCTTCAACCTCAGCATCAGGGCGGACGCAATTCCTCCAAGAATGAAGCCAAGCAGGCCGCCGTAGAGCAAGTGGCTCCAGCCCAAGTACCCCAAGTAGAGGCCGACCGGGCCCGCCAGCTTTACGTCTCCCATTCCGATGCCCTGAGGAGAGATTAGGCCCAGAATCAGGTAGATGACGAACAGGATTGCACCGCCAGCTACGGCTCGAACGACGTCGCTCCAGGGTTCCCCAGCAATCGTAGATGCCGAAAGGAGAATGAGGCCGCCGAATAGAAGGGCCAATACCAGCTGATTCGGCAGCAGATGAAGTGAAATATCAATTCGTGCCAGCTGGATTCCCAGTATGGCGAGAAGCATAAATGCCGGCAGCTGCGCGTCATTCCCGAACCGGAGCGCAAAGGCGATGCAGACCGCTGCGGTGACAGCCGCCGTCGTAACCCGGACCCGGGTAGCAGGCAGTCCGCCAAGCCGGGGGAGGAGCCTGGCAATGGCCAGCTCTGCAAGGGGTGCAAGGATGAATCCCAGGAGTCCGATGACCGCCACAAACAGTGGCTCGGAGGTGCCGGCATTGCCCAAAGAAATCACTGAGTCCCCTTGCGTGCATAAGGCCGGCGGGTGGCGACGGAGCGTCCGGCTACCCCATTTTGACCCTGAGGCCCGGTTCAAGCTAACATTGGTAGTCGTTGTGCGTGTCCTTTCTCGATGATGCGTGCCCGCTTGAGAATCCGGTTGCAGGATAACTACTCAACGAGCACATTCGGGACCTCAGGATGACTGGTTACATGGAGCCCTCACCTCTGTTCCGGTAGCGCATAGATAGTAGGTGCACACGCTTGAGTGACACCTAAACAAGAACGCCAGAACAAGAACGAGGCAAAAACCGTGCGTACGTACACCCCGAAGCCCGGCGATATCAACCGCCAGTGGCACGTCATTGACGCCACAGACGTTGTCCTTGGTCGTCTCGCGAGCCAGACCGCAATCCTGCTGCGCGGCAAGCACAAGGCCACCTTTGCGTCCCACATGGACATGGGCGACTTCGTCATCATCATCAACGCTGAGAAGGTAGCCCTGACCGGCGCCAAGCTGGAGCAGAAGCGCGCATACCGCCACTCCGGCTACCCGGGCGGCCTGACCTCCGTCAACTACGCGGAACTCCTGGAGTCAAACCCGGTCCGCGCCGTTGAGAAGGCCATCAAGGGCATGCTCCCCAAGAACTCCCTCGCTGCACAGCAGCTGGGCAAGCTGAAGGTGTACCGCGGTGCAGAGCACCCGCACGCTGCCCAGCAGCCCAAGACGTTCGAAATTTCCCAGGTCGCCCAGTAGTCCTGGCCACCAAACAACTTATCTATACAAGGAGAATCGTGGCTCAGAACGAAGAGACCACCGAGGCCGTTGTGGCTGAGGAAAACCCGACCAGCTACACCTCGGAGAGCGGTCCTGCAGAAGCAGAAGCGCCGAAGAAGGAACGCCCGGCACTGACCGTAGCCGGCGCCGCAGTTGGCCGCCGCAAGGAAGCTGTTGCCCGCGTGCGCATCGTCCCCGGCACAGGCAAGTGGACCATCAACGGCCGCGCGCTGGACAACTACTTCCCGAACAAGCTGCACCAGCAGGACGTCAACGAGCCCTTCAAGATCCTCGATCTTGACGGCGCCTACGACGTCATCGCCCGCATCCACGGTGGCGGCATCTCCGGCCAGGCTGGGGCCCTGCGCCTCGGCATCGCCCGTTCACTGAACGAGATCGACACCGAGAACAACCGCGCCACCCTGAAGAAGGCCGGTTACCTGCGCCGTGACGCACGCGTCATCGAGCGTAAGAAGGCTGGTCTCAAGAAGGCCCGTAAGGCTCAGCAGTACTCGAAGCGCTAATCCGCTTGCACGGAAGCCCGTCCCGCCATTGGCGGGGCGGGCTTTCTGTCGTACTGCGTCATTACCTGGCCGGCGCCTTGTTCCGGAGATCGAAGACTTCGGCTCCATCAACGATTTCAGACTCGAACGTGTGCTCGACCCAAACTGAGATTTCTTTCAATGTTGAGCTTCGGCCAGGAACGTCCAAGTGGCTTTGCTGCGCCACGAGGTAGCAAATATTCCCTGACTCCACATCTTCCTGGAACTGCTGCAGCGTCGGGCTGGGATCCACTCCCATGAACCCCGATATCGACATGATGGGCTTGCCGACAGCCAATTGATATTTGGCCGCAGTCTGCCCTGGATACGTAGCTGCAGCCCAATGGCAGTTGGTGGCCCCGCTCAGACGTGCGATCAACGCTTCACCGGGCTCAAGCCCAAATCCCAGTTCCTGCGCCCACAATGGGTCCCCTTTTGACGCGCCTTCAAGAAAGCGGCTGATGGTGACCTCGCTTTTTGTCACCGGGCCGGAGAGTGGATTGGATCCCGCATGCGGCGAAGCCGCGTTGTACACCGATACAACGGACGGCGCCGCCAAAAGCGCCAAGACAAGTAGACCAACTGCAACCTTATCGATCCACCCAAAGGGTGGCTTGATGGCGATCAACACCGAGCCGACGCACCCGACAATCACAATGGCGGGTCCAATAAAGTTGGGCCAACCGCTTCCAGCGTTTAAGATGGCTGCAGCAAAAGCCGAGCCTAGGAACCCTGTTACGCAAATGGACAGACGTGCGGCGACGGTAATCCGACAACTGATAAGCACGTCGACGGCCACGCCAATGACTAAGGTCAGTGGCGGCACCATAGCTGCGGTGTAATACGTATGTATCTCATTACCCATAAAGCTCAGCAAAACGTAGGTAGTCAGAAACCAGCCCACGCCTGCGACTGCAGTCGCCAACTTGCCAGGCTCGGCCATCAACTGCCGCCAATTCATGGCTATGATGAGGCACGCAAGCAGCGCGACGATGAGTAGCCACGATCCCTCTTGGGCGAAATTCGCGTTGAACAGCCGGAACAGCCCGGCATCACTTTTCTCTGAACGAAAGCCTTCGGGAATCAGTTGGATTACTGGATCCTCCTGAGTGCTGATTATGCGCTCTATGCCGTTGTAACCGACGGTCAACTGAATAATGCTGTTGCTCGGTGATCCGCCGACATACGGGCGGCCCGAAGGTGGAATTAGCTCCACGATGATCATCCAAGCCGCGCCGGAGACCAGCAGGGCTGCGAGGCACGCGAACCCTACACGAAGTCGATGCCACAGGGGCGATCTGCTGGCAAGCAAAAAAGCAGCGCCCAGAGCCGGGACACAGAGCAAGGCCTGAAGTTGCTTAGTCATGAAAGCCAGTCCGAGCAATGTTCCTGCCCACACTATGGTTCGTATGCTGCCGGAGTCCACTGCGCGCACCACCAGGTAGGCTGCAGCGACCATCAGAAGCAGCATCAAAGGATCAGGGTTGTTGTATCTGGAGAGAAGCGTGATTATTGGCGTGGTGAAGAATACTGCCGCAGCGCCGATGGCCGCGGGGGCGGAAAAGTTCCGACGCAGCAACGCATAAATAAGGAATGTAGTCAACACTCCCGTCGCAGCCTGAGGTGCCATCATACTTTCGGGGGAGAACCCGAAGATCCGGGCTGACAGGCCCATGATCCAAAGGCTCAGGGGCGGCTTATCAACAGTTATTGAATTGCCCCAGTCCAGGGACCCGAAGAAGTAGGCCTTCCAGTCAATGGAGCCAGCTTGGACTGCTGCGCTGTAGTAGGCGTTGGCCCAGCCGTTGATGCCAAGATTCCAAAAGTTCAGCGTTGCGTTCACCGCCAGAACGATGAGCAGGACAGGCCGTTCCCACGCCGGATCCCGAGGGCGCCCGGTCCAGAGCCTGTTCCACCCGCGTCGGGGCCTGCTCTGCCGTTCCTCAGTCTCGAAGGTCGTAGATTCTGACACCGTCAATGTGCTCCCCCTCGAAGTTTGACTGAACCCAATCCGTGATGGCAACAGCATCCCGTCCCAGCGGGATTTCGTCCACTATCGGCTGTTGCCAAATGAAGTACGCGATTTTCCGGTCTTCAACGAATGCCTTGAACTGAGCGAACGTCGGAGCCGGGTCGTCTCCGAGCCACCCTCCGAGTGCTATTACCGGCCGCTGGGATGCGAGCTGGTACTGCGCTGCGTTCTGCGCGGTGTATGTTGCCGCAGCCCATTCTGATCCGCTGGACTCCTTGAGCAGGGCTGTCACATCCGTGGACGGCTGGACTCCGAATCCAAGCTGTCGGGCCAATGGGGGGTCACCGCGCCGGGCGGCATCTAGGTGGGCGGACAGCGCACCAGGGCTGTTCCCTACCGGACCGGACAATGGGTTGGTCCCTGAGTGTGAATTGGACAAGGTGACGACGTCGGTTGCCACCGGGGCCAGCACCATCGTCAGCGTGACCAGCGCGAGGGTTGCGAGCCGTTGGAAGTTCGTCGAGGCACACATCCAGCCCGCCACTGCGGGGACGGTTGCTATCGCCACTGCCAACGGCCAGAAGCCCCAGTCATTGCTGTACTCGAAGATCCGGATAGCGGTGTAACCCGTCCCGATCAATAGGACTGCGCCAATCAACTGCGGTACCAGCCGCTGCCGTTGCTTCCAGAGCAGGTGAAGGCCCAAAGGCACCACAATTGCCACAGGAGCCGCGATGGAAAAAACGTAGTAAGTGTGCGTCATCGTGCCCATGAAACTCAAGACAGCGGCTACGGAAATCAGCCACGCGACCCCCCCGGTCATGAGGCCTGATGCGGGTCTGGTCCCCTCCGCCTGCCGCCACAGCAAAACCAGGGCGAGGGCGCATGTCAGGGCAGTAAAGAGCAGCCAGGCCCCCTCCGGGGCAAAGTTTGCATTGAACAACCTGCTTAGGCCGCCGTCAAACTCGACCGTTGGATCATCAGGGGCGGCTGCCAGGCCGGACTGGGGATCTGTGCTTAACCGGAGGAAGCGCGCCAGGCCGTTGTAATCCAGGGTGAGCTCAATGACACTGTTCAACGCAGATCCTCCGACATACGGGCGGTTCCCAGTTGGAGTCAGTTCCACCACGGCCATCCACCAGCCGCCGCTGACCACCAATGCAGTGAGTGCGCCCAGCAGCCTGACGAGGCGTGAACGCAAGGGGCCGGCCCCAAAAAGGAGTATAGCCAGCACAAGCGCCGGGATGGGGAGGAATGCCTGGATCTGCTTTGCCATGAAGCCCAGACCGAGCGCTGTTCCTGCGAGCAGGTACCAGGACCAGCGGTTGTCTTCCACTGCACGAATAACGAAGTAGGCGGCGGCCACGGTCAGGAGCCCCATGAGAGGCTCTGGGTTGTTGAACCGTGACATGAGCACCACAACGGGGGTTGTCGCATAGATCAGGCCACCCAGCAGTGCCGGAGCGGCTGGGTGGCTGCGCCGGATGATCTTGTAGATGAGCCAGGAGGTGGCTATGCCCATGAGCGCCTGTGGCACCAAAATTGCCCAGGAGTTAAGCCCGAAGAGCCGCACAGAGAGTGACATGATCCAGACGCTGAGCGGCGGCTTGTCGATGGTGATCAGGTTGCCGGCGTCGAGGGATCCGAAGAAGAGGGCCTTCCAGTCCTGGGATCCGGCCTGGGCGGCAGCCGAGTAGTAGGGGTTTGCCCAACCGTTGCGGTCGAGGCCCCACAGGAATGACGCGGCGGTACCCGCGAGGAGGACAATTAGTCCGATTCTTTCCCACGGCAATTGCCTGCGAGCAGCATGGACGCCGTGGGGAGCCGTGGTCCGGCTCGCCGCCGCGACACTCAACGGACGGACTCTCCAGCGGGCCGCAGCGCAAGCACGGCGGACCGTTCGTCACTGCTGCGGACCCTGAAGACCCAGATCCGGAGAAGTACGAACCGCATCAACGTTGCGAAGATGTTGGCCGCACTCAGCGTAAGAAGTTCCATGCTAGGCGTAGCATCCAGGTTTACGGAATGAAGCACCAACAGCGACGAGGACGTAATGGCCCAGGCCAGCAGGAAGAGGATCAAACCTTGGAATTGCTGAGTGAAGAGTTTCGCCGGGCCGCTGATACCAAAGGTGAACCTACGGTTGGCCGCAGTGTTACCGACGGCCGTCAGCAGGAGTGCCAGGAAATTCGCCTGCTGCGCCCCGAACGGGCCCTGGAGAACCAGGTAGAGCAGTGCGAAAGCGAGGGTTGAAACGGCTCCCACCAGGCCGAAGCGGATTACCTGGCCAAAGAAGCTGGGCCGGCCGGGCGGGACGACTGGGCGCCGTCCAAGCTCGGCATAGATGGCCTGAACCGGAATCGAACCCTTGACCAGAGAACCTGCCACACGGACCATGCCGCGGATGTCGTCCAGGGCCGTCTGCCTGATGTCCACTCGGCTGTCGGGGTCATCCACCCAATCGACCGGAATTTCGTGAATGCGCAGCCCGGAACGCTCGGCAATAATCAGCAGTTCGGTATCAAAGAACCAGCCATTATCTTCAACATGCGGAAGCAAGCGCCTTGCGACGTCCGCCCGAATTGCCTTGAATCCGCACTGAGCGTCGGAAAATCGCACCTGCATTGTCCGGCGAAGCAGGAAATTGTAGGAACGGGAAATGAATTCCCGCTTGGGGCCGCGGCTGATGCGGGAGCTTTGTCCGAGTCGTGTGCCGATGGAAATATCCGAGTGCCTTGACAATAGCGGTGCCACCAATGGCGGCAGCGCAGCGAGGTCAGTGGACAGATCAACATCCAAGTACGCGAGGACTTTCGCCTCCGAAGCTCCCCAAGCATCCCGGAGAGCGTACCCCCGTCCCTTTACTTCCAGACGGCGGTACTCCACGTTGGGCAGATGCTCGCTGAGCCGAGCTGCAATCACCGGAGTCCTGTCAGTGCTTGCATTGTCCGCAATGGTGATTTTCCACGTCGAAGGCATTTCGAGCGTCAGATATTCGGCGAGCCTTATGATGCTGTTCTCGAGTACCGCTTCCTCATTGAAAACCGGTACCACAATTTCGAGCGCCAAGCCCCCATAGCTAGGTGTCATGCATCGAATAGTAGGGGCCGGCTAAGACCAGTGGCGAGGCTTTTTGGCAAAGACAGGTACCACCCTAAAAAACCAAGTAGTCCGCGTGATCAGTCCGCTTCGAGGACAGGTAATGGGGTCAGGAGAACAGGTAGGCGCGGCCGTTGACGACGGGCCAGGAGGCCTTTTGGCCCCCATCCTTTAGACTTGACCCGATGTCTAGATTATTTGGAACAGATGGTGTCCGGGGCCTGGCTAACGGCCTGTTGACTGCCGAGCTGGCGATGAACCTGGCCCAGGCGGCCGCCGTCGTGCTTGGTCATGACCGCAATACCAACGGCACCCGGCCCCGCGCCGTGGTGGCGCGGGATCCCCGCGCCAGCGGGGAATTCATCGCCGCCGCCGTGGAGGCAGGGCTGTCCAGCTCTGGTATCGACGTCTACGACGCCGGAGTTCTCCCGACGCCGGCCGCGGCCTACCTCGTGGCAGACCTCGACGCCGACTTCGGCGTCATGATCTCGGCCTCCCACAATCCGGCCCCTGATAACGGCATCAAGTTCTTCGCGCGCGGCGGCCAGAAGCTTCCCGATGACGTGGAGAACGCCATCGAGGAGCAGATGGGTAAGGAGCCGCAGCGACCCGTCGGCAGCGATGTTGGACGGATCCAGCGCTTCTCCGATGCTGAGGACCGCTACATCGTCCACCTCCTGCAGACGCTCCCGCACCGACTCGACGGCCTGAAGGTTGTGCTGGACTGCGCGCACGGGGCCGCCAGCGGCTGCTCACCCCAGGTCTTCAAGGACGCCGGCGCTGACGTCATCGTCATCGGCGCCGAGCCGGACGGCCACAACATCAACGACGGTGTGGGCTCCACACACCTGGGTCCGCTCAAGGCCGCCGTGCTGAAGCACCGAGCCGACCTCGGCATCGCCCACGACGGCGACGCCGACCGCTGCCTCGCCGTGGACCACGAAGGCACAGAGGTGGACGGTGACCAGATCATGGCGATCCTGGCCGTCGCCCTCAAAGCCTCAGGCAAGCTCATCGACGATGTCCTGGTGGCTACTGTGATGAGCAACCTCGGTCTCAAGATCGCACTGCGCCAAGCAGGCATCACGATCCGCGAAACAGGTGTCGGGGACCGCTATGTCCTTGAGGAGATGCGCGACGGCGGATACAACCTCGGCGGCGAGCAGTCCGGCCACGTGATCTTCGCTGACTACGCCACCACAGGCGACGGCGTCCTCACCGGGCTACAGCTGGCCGCGCAGGTCGCCCTGACGGGACGGACGCTCAAGCAGCTCGCCACTGTGATGACCAAGCTCCCGCAGGTACTCATCAACGTCAAGGGCGTTGACCGCACCCGCGTGGGTAGTTCCGACGCGCTGGCGCAGGCCGTGGTCCTGGCCGAAGCCGAGCTGGGCGATAACGGACGTGTCCTGCTCCGCCCCTCAGGCACCGAGCCCGTAGTGCGGGTCATGGTGGAAGCCGGCGACGAAGCCACGGCCCAGTCCGTCGCCGAGCGCCTTGCCCAGGTTGTCCGCACCGAGCTCGCGCTGGAGCTGGTGGCGGACTGACCCGGAAAGCACCAAAAAAGAATGGCCGGCCTCCGCAGGGAGACTGGCCATTCTCCTTTGTCAGCGGTCGCTGACCTTCAGCGCATCCCGGATTTCGGTAAGCAGGGCGATCTGCGGGTCTTCCGCAGCCTCTTCCTTGACGTCCTTGTTGATTCCCAGCTTGCGGTTACGGAGCTCGATCATGTGGTTCATGGGAAGTACCACCACGAAGTAGATGGAGGCGGCCACCAGCACGAAAGAAATGATGGAGGAGATGACGGACCCATACATGAATCCCTCCCACTGCATCTCTTCAACGCCCTTGGCACTGAACAGACGTCCGATCAGGGGCGTCAGCAGGCCCTGGACGATAGAGGTCACGACGGAGCTGAATGCGGCACCCATCACAACGGCTACGGCAAGGTCAACGACATTGCCCTTCATAATGAAATTCTTGAATCCTGTCAGCATGAGTACCAAGCTAGCGCATCGCCGTTAACAGGGGATGACGCCCCTGCAACACATCAGCACGGTGTTCAGGCGTACCCCGGCGCCGCGTCCACGCCGAAGTACTCCTCCACAGTGCTGATGCCGCGGTTCACCATGTCCGTGGCCGCCTCCACACCGACGTACCGAAGGTGCCAGGGCTCGTAGAAGTAGCCGGTAATCGGGTGGAACATCCACGGATACCGCACCACAAAGCCAAACCGGTGAGCGTTCGCCTTCGCCCACACTGCCGCGGGCTGATCCGCGAAGCAGGGCTGGAAGCCGCACGCTCCGCCGCCGTCGCCGATGTCGAAGGACCAGCCGGTCTGGTGTTCCGAGTAGCCGGGCCGGGCGCTGGCGGTGTCGGCATCGGCCTGGCCGCGGGCCGCCACATAGCCGTTGTACGTGGCCACCTGCGTGCCGTGGGACCGGTATCCGCTCGCCAGCGTCATGGCGACGCCGTCCTGCGCGGCCGCGGCGAACATCGCTTCCGCGGCAACCGCCGTTGTGCTGTTCAGCAGGGCCGCTTCGCCGGAAACGGCCAGCCGGACGTTGGGCTGGACCAGATCTGCCGGAACGTAGTCCGCCGGCGCCAGCGGACGGTGTTTGTTGACCACCAGCCACGGGCTGGCCGGATCCGTCAGCGAGAACTGACGGGGGAGCGCTGCCGACGGCGGCACGGGAGCCTGCGCAGGCGGCTCAGCTGCCGCCGTCGTGCTTTCCACAGCTTGGGCCGCCACGGGGGAGGGGGACGCGGAGGCCACTGCAGGTGCAGGGGAGGACGACGACGGCGCCACCGCGGCGGGTGCCTCCGGCGTGCACGCTGCCAGCACGGTCAGCCCGGCACCGGCGGCGAGGAACCGCGCGAAGGACCGCCGGCTGGCCCCCGAAGGGACGCTGCCTGCCACGCAGCCGTGGCACACCTGTGTTAAACCTTCCGCAGGAGCATGCGGCGGATGGAGTGGTCCGCGTCCTTGGACAGAACCAGCTGGGCGCGGCCACGGGTGGGGAGGACGTTTTCCTCCAGGTTGGGCTCGTTGATGCGCTTCCAGATGTCCCGGGCGGTGGTCTCCGCTTCGGCGTCGGAAAGCGTCGCATAGCGGTGGAAGTAGGACTCCGGCTGCGCGAACGCGGTGCTCTGGAGCTTGCGGAACCGCTCCACGTACCACTCCTCGATGTAGGAGGTCTTGGCGTCCACATAGATGGAGAAGTCGAAGAAGTCACTCAGCGCCAGGCCCTGCTTGCCGTCATGGCGCGGGCGGGCGGGGGCCAGCACGTTCAGGCCCTCCACGATCAGCACGTCCGGGCGGCGGACCACCACTTCCTTATCCGGAACGATGTCGTATGTGACGTGGGAGTACCAGGGCGCCCGGACTTCCTCGGCGCCGCCCTTGATCTCGCTCACAAAGCGCAGCAGGGCGCGGCGGTCGTAGGACTCGGGGAAGCCTTTGCGTTCCAGCAGTTGGCGGCGCTTGAGCTCGGCCAGGGGATAGAGGAAGCCGTCCGTGGTGATCAGCTCAACGTTGGGGGTGCCGGGCCAGCGCCGCAGCATCTCCCGGAGCACGCGGGCGATGGTGGATTTGCCCACGGCCACCGAGCCGGCCACACCGATGACAAACGGAGTGCGCTGGGTCTGCTCACCCAGGAAGGTGGTGGTGGCCGCATGAAGCTGGCCCGCGGCCTCCACATAAAGGTGCAAGAGCCGGGACAGGGGCAGGTAGACCTCGCGGATCTCCTTCATGTCCAGGGGATCGCCGAGGCCACGCAGACGGACAATGTCCTCTTCGTTAAGGGGCTGCTCCATCTGGGCGGCGAGCCGGGACCAGGTCTGGCGGTCCAGCTCAACGAACGGGGAGACACCCTCACCGTTCGCTTCGTTGCGTTGCAAAGTCACCTTAGAGATTCTGCCCCTCGCGCGGCTGAGAGCGAAATGGAGCACCCTGTTGTAACGACTTACCGTCAGGATGATCGGATTCGTGTTGCGCTGACCTCAGGTATTTTTGCTCGCGCGGATGGCGCTACTTTATGCCAAATAATCCATAATTATCTTGATCTCAAAATAATTGCAGATAGGATTGGATTCATGATTCTGAATACCCCTAACCCATTCCGGCCCGGCGCGGGTCGGGTACCTCCTGAACTCGCTGGCCGCTCTGCAGTACTGGCTGACTTCATGGACACGCTCGTAGCCGTAGCCGCCGACGGTGAGGGGGAGCGGCCATGGATCATCTCCGGCCTTCGGGGTGTTGGTAAGACTGTGCTGCTGAACCAATGCGCTCGAAACGCCGTTGATGCAGGCTGGGTCGTCGTCAAGCTTGAAGCATCCGGCAGCCAGCCGCTGGCGGTTCAGCTGGCCAAAGAAATCTACGTCGCCCTACGCAAAGCGGCCACGGTCTCCGAGAAGGTCAAGCGGTCATTCCGTGAGGCCTTCGCCGTCTTCCGCTCGTTTCAGCTCAAAGTCGACCCGGCCGGCACGTACGGTTTCGGGTTCGACATCCAGGCCGCGGCAGGGAAGGCTGACAGCGGCCAGCTCTCAACAGACCTTGCCGAAATGCTGGAATCGCTGGGCCTCGCCGCTCGTGCCGCCGGAACGGGAGTTCTGCTGGCTGTCGATGAGCTGCAGGAAGCACCAAAGGAGGACCTGGAGGCGCTCAACGTCGCCTTGCACCAGCTCGGCCAAGATCCGCGTCCCGCGCCGCTCATGTTCCTCGGCACGGGCCTCCCGTCGCTGCCTTCCGTCCTTTCCAAAGCTTCCACCTACGCAGAGCGCATGTATCTATACCGAACTGTGGGGCTCCTAAGCGACGAGGACACCAAGGACGCCCTCGTAACACCATCGCAGCGGGAGCGCGTGACCTGGAGCGAAAATGCCTTGGTTGTTGTCCTGAAAGCATCCGGCGGGTACCCATATTTCGTCCAGGCCTGCGGCAAGCACATCTGGGATGTTGCGGCTTCCCGGACAATCGACGCAGATGATGCACGCATAGGGATCGGCAGGGCCCGCGACGAAGTGGACGCCGGACTCTACAACTCACGCTGGGAAAGGGCGACCACTGCCCAGCAGGAGTTTATGGCTGCCATGGCCCAGGACAACGACGCCCCTTCACTGGTCAGCGACATCGCTACACGGCTGGGCAGGGTTCAAACCGCGGTGTCCGCAGCGAGGCATTCACTAATCCACGCGGGTCTCATCTACGCCCCACGCCGCGGCTATCTCGCCTTCACCGTTCCTGGGATGGCGGATTACATCAGCAGGTTTGGGCGTGAGCCTCGTCACGCGGTTTAGATCTCAGCGCAGCTGCCGATAAGCTGGGGCCCATGTGTGGAATCGTTGGATATGTGGGCCATTCTGACCGTGGGAATTCCGGTCACAGCGCGTTGGATGTAGTCCTTGAAGGATTGCGCCGCCTTGAGTACCGGGGTTACGACTCCGCGGGCGTGGCGGTGGTCTCTCACGGGTCCATCGAGTCCCGGAAGAAGTCCGGCAAGCTGAGCAACCTCCTCGCCGAGCTGGAGGAACACCCGCTGCCGGAGACGTTCACCGGTATCGGCCACACCCGCTGGGCCACGCACGGAGGCCCCACTGACCAGAACGCGCACCCGCACCTGGCCGACGGCGGCAAGCTGGCCCTGATCCACAACGGCATCATCGAAAACTTTGCCGAGCTGAAGCTGGAGCTCGTGGCCAAGGGCTACGCGTTCGAGTCCGAGACGGACACCGAGGTCGCGGCCGTGCTGCTGGGTGATATTTTCCGCAACAAGCTGGGTGGTGTTGCGTCCGGCGGCGGCCTGACGCTGGCGATGCAGCTCGCCTGCCAGCGCCTTGAGGGTGCTTTCACGCTGCTTGCCGTGCACGCGGACCAGCCCGACGTTGTGGTGGCTGCACGCCGTAACTCACCCCTGGTGGTGGGCCTGGGCGAGGGCGAGAACTTCCTGGGCTCGGACGTGTCCGGGTTCATCGATTACACCCGCCGTGCGGTGGAGCTGGGCCAGGACCAGATTGTCACCATCACCGCGGACACGGTGGAGATCACCGATTTCTATGGCGCCCCGGCCGAGGGCAAGGAATACCACGTGGACTGGGATCCGGAATCGGCGGAAAAGGGCGGGTTCCCGTCCTTCATGGAGAAGGAAATCCATGACCAGCCCAATGCCGTGCTGCAGACCCTGCTGGGCCGCTCGGACGTCAACGGCAAGCTGACCCTCGATGAGCTCCGCATTGACCCGCAGCTGCTGAAGAACATCGACAAGATCATTGTGCTGGCCTGCGGCACGTCCGCGTACGCCGGGCAGGTGGCCAAGTACGCCATCGAGCGCTGGTGCCGGATCGCCACCGAGGTGGAACTCTCCCACGAGTTCCGCTACCGGGACCCGATCGTGGACGCGAACACTCTGATCGTCTCGATCTCCCAGTCCGGCGAGACCATGGACACCCTGATGGCCGTCCGCTACGCCAAGGAACAGGGCGCCAAGACAGTCTCGATCTGCAACACCAACGGCTCCACGATCCCGCGTGAATCCGACGCCGTGCTCTACACGCACGCCGGCCCGGAAATCGCGGTGGCCTCCACCAAGGCATTCCTGGCCCAGATCACCGCCGCCTACCTGCTGGGCCTGTACCTGGCGCAGCTGCGCGGGAACAAGTTCCAGGGCGAGATCAAGGACATCCTGGCGGACCTGAACAAGATCCCGGCCAAGATCCAGCGGATCCTGGACAACGAGGCGCAGATCAAGGAACTCGGCACGTCCATGAAGGATGCGAAGTCCGTGCTGTTCCTGGGCCGCCACGTTGGCTTCCCGGTGGCCATGGAAGGTGCGCTGAAGCTCAAGGAGCTCGCGTACATCCACGCCGAAGGGTTCGCCGCCGGCGAGCTCAAACACGGCCCGATCGCGCTGATCGAGGAAGGCCAGCCCGTGTTTGTGGTGGTCCCGTCCCCGCGCGGCCGCGACTCGCTGCACGCCAAGGTGGTCTCGAACATCCAGGAAGTCCGGGCCCGCGGCGCCAAGACCATCGTGATCGCCGAAGAGGGCGACGAGGCCGTGAAGGCCTACGCCGAGCACGTTTTCTACGTCCCGGCGACGGACACGCTGCTGGCACCGCTGCTCAGCACGGTCCCGCTGCAGATCTTCGCCCTGGCCCTCGCCTCGGCCAAGGGCTACGACGTGGACCAGCCCCGCAACCTCGCCAAGAGCGTCACCGTAGAGTAACCGCAGGCTGATGAACACCGACGAACTGTTGGACCGGGCGGGGAACCTCAAGGAAGCCCTGGTCGCCTACGCATCCTCCCCGGGGTTCGCCCGGCGTCTTTCGCAGGCCATGTCAGACTTCTCCGGGCTTGGGGGTGGGGAACAGAATCAGTGGGCGGAGGCCGTCGAGTCGCTGCTCTATGACCCGGACCAGGGCGGACGCGAGCCGCTACTCGACCGCTATCTGCGCACCAACAAGAATATTGAGCCTGACGAGCGACTCGTCTACGAGGGTTGGCGGGAGCGTAATGTTATCGGCGTCTTCCGCGTCGATGCCCGCAAAGGTGCCCGGCTTAGCCTGCATAACCTCATCGATCAGATGGATTACGATTCCTACGCCACCGCCGGGGCGGAGGCAATCAGCTTCGTCCAGCGAGGCGGCTACGTCATGACGCGTCTGGTGCCCATCGGGGATCTCTGGACGATCAGCGGGACCATGCGCCTGTTCGGCCCGCGGGACCTCCCCGGCGTCCAGACCCTGGCCGCGTCCCTGCTCAAACGCTTTCCCACCTTGGTATTCAATAATCCGGCGAATGTCGAGCAGGGACGCAGGATCGTCGGAGAGCACCACACCACGTTCCTGGACCTCTTTGGCGCGCATATCGTGAGCGGTACCGGGGGTGACATCATTGCGGCGTACCGCAGTTTCCTGAATGCCTGCAGCGAGGCGTCCGTCGCTGCAAATCCCAAGGCTTCCGCGCTGGTGACCGCCGCCGAACAGATCGCGCCGGATGATTCCTTCCCGCCGGAACTGGCAGAGTCCGACGACGTAGCGCTCTACCATCATCCGCTGATGGGTGTCTCCTTCCTGGTCTGCTACGGGCAGGTCGAGGCGGCATGCCGGACGCCTCCGGCCAATGCGGAGGACCCCGCTGCGGAAGTCCTGCGTGGCTATGTGGAGGACAAGACGGTTCCCGGTTACGTCCTTGAGGACCTTGCAGCGAAATACCCGGACACGGTCGACGCCGCCTACCGGGCTGCCTTGTCCAGCCCCGGATTCCGCTGGGAGCACGACGGCGTGGCCCTGCTCCGCCTGCACAAGCCGAACTTCACCCGGGACAAAGAACTTCCTGGCGTCACGCCGGTGCCTTCATCACTGATCGATGAATACCGCCGGCTCAGCTAGGGCCCGGAACTGGGCCCAGTGCGGCAAGGGACGGGTGTACGCCGCCGATCCCGGCGGCCTTGCCGTCCAGAAGATTCCTCGTCCCGTGGCCGATGTACCGTGCCACTTTTTCCCCGACGGCGGATCCGTCGACCTGTTCGAGGGCGTGCGCCAGCTCTTCGAGCGTTCCGGTGACGGCGTGCCATGCATGCCGTTCATCGAGTCCCCAGGAGACGCCTTCTGCAACCAGGTCCTCCATTGTCAACGACGGCTGATAGGCGCGGGAGTTGATCCGGAGGGACATGTTCAGCTGGCCGTTGGGCGACAGGGCTTGCGTTGACACGTCGTAGAGCGGCGCCAGCCTGACGGCACCGTCGGGGCTTCGGAGGGTGGAAAAGTTCTTGGCGTGGGCGTCGGTGTTGCCGACGGCGGTGTTGAAGGCAGTGTGCGCGAGCAGCGTCTCGCGGTCGTCGGGCCCCGCACCGAGGACGTCACGGCGTCGTCGCAGAAGTCCAGCGAGGTTCTTCAGGTTTGCGGCGGCATTGACACCTTCGAACTTGCTGTCCGTGTCCCAAGGCAGGCCAAGGGCTTGGGCGCCGTCCTCTTGGTGGATACGCTCCACCCTCCGGCCAGAGACTCGGCGGTCGTAGCGTTCCAGGACGAGGACGGTCCGGCCTGCAAAGGTGCGCACGTCGCTGGCGAATGTGCTCAGCCCGATCCGCCGCGAAAGCTCCAGGCAGTACGCCTCGGCGTGCAGGGCGTGCTCGTTCCCCGCGGCCACGGGCTTGATGATGTGCGTGGATGCGGCGCCGTCGATGCCCGCGTGCCACACCCCGTCCAGCAGGGCAAGCGTGGTCTTGGGCTGGTAGCCAGCAAGGGAGCCGCCGCCGCCGACGGCGCCAAGCGCGTAGTCGTTGATGAGGATTAACCGCTCCGCGATCTGCTCATCCGTTAGTGCTTCATAGGATTCGGCCGGTTCCCCAGGTTTCCCCCCTATGCGAATGGCACCGGCGACGTCGCGGCCGGCATATGACACCAGTGCGAAGACATCATCGCGGCTGGCCTGCGCCTGTTTGGCAAGGTTCGACCTGCCAGATCCTTCCGGCAGCAGTCCACCGAAGAACGCAGTGGCCGCCTCCGGGGTCGAGGGGCGGGGTCCAAGTGGCAGGTTGGCGGACAGGATCCGCGAGCCGATCCCAAACCGGGCCATCCCGGCGTCGGAGGATTCGAACGTCACGGTGGCGGCGCCGTTGCGGACCATGCGGCCGATGACAGTGCCGTAGAGGTGGACCTCCTGCGCTTCAGCCACGGTCGGGGCCTTCCCTGAAGGTCAGTTCGATGCCGAGTTTTTCCATGACGGCGAAGAACTGGTCGTTGAGCACCTTGGGCTTGCCGGTCTCCAGTTCGGAGAGGTACCGCTGGCTGACGCCGAGCCGGCCGGCAAGGTCGCGCTGGGAGAGCCCGCTACGCTGTCGGATGCCGTAGACCATCAGGCCCAGATCGGCCACTGACTTCATGACGCCGTGCACACGGCCTCCCTGATGAGCTATTCGTAATAGGTGAGGATCGATTACCTTTTCGTAATCATATCAGCGTGATTACGAAAACGTAATGGCGTCGCCGCGTGTGCGCGGCCGGCCCGGAGCGTCCCCGTAGAATAGCGCCATGATCGTTGGCATTGGCGTAGACGTTGTAGACATCGAGCGGTTCGGCCGCCAGCTTGAGCGCACCCCGGGGCTCCGCGACCGGCTGTTCGTGCCCGCGGAACGCGAGCTGAACACCCGCTCGCTGGCCGCGCGGTTCGCCGCCAAGGAGGCCGTGGCCAAGGTCCTCGGCGCGCCGGCCGGCATGAACTGGCAGGACTGCTGGATTGGCCTGGACCAGCACGGCCCCACCATCCAGGTCAAAGGAACTGTGCTGGCGGTGGCCGAGTCCAAGGGCGTCAAACGCTGGCACGTCTCCATGAGCCACGACGGCGGCATCGCCACCGCCACGGTCCTGGCCGAAGGCTGAGCCACTTACAGCTCCGCCCAACGACGGACCTCACACCATGATCAGCGCCTATACCGGAACCCAGATCAGGGCGGCAGAACAGCCGTTCCTGGCTGCCGGGATGGGCGCTGTTCTGATGCAGAGAGCCTCCCACGGGCTTGCCAACGCGGTGGTGCACGAGCTGAAGGCAGGCCGCCGGCGGCTTTACGGCGCCAGCGTGGCCGTCCTCGCTGGCAAAGGCAACAACGGGGGAGACGGCCTCTTCGCCGCCTCGTTCCTGGCCGCCAGGGGAATGCGTACGACGGCGGTGCTCACCGCCGGAGCGGCGCACCCCGAGGCGCTGGCTGCTTTTGAGCGCGCCGGCGGGCGCGTGCACCTCCTCACTGAATTCAACGCCAGCCAGCTGGCCGCACACGTGGCGGGTGCCGACGTCGTAATTGACGCAATCCTGGGGACGGGCGCCCGCGGCGGCCTTAGGGGCGCGGAAGCCGATCTCGTGAGCGGCCTTTCGGATTTGCGGCTGTCGGCCGGGGATCCGGGGATTGTGGTTGCCTGCGATACCCCCAGCGGCGTTGATGCCGACACCGGGGAAGCCCATGCGCCGGTGCTGTCCGCGGATGTGACGGTCACTTTCGCCGCAGCCAAAGTGGGGCTGCTGGCGGACCCGGGCGCCGATCACGCCGGCCGCATCCACGTGGTGCCTATCGGCATCGAAGAGGAGCTGCCCTGGCCGGCGCTGCGCAGGTTTGAGCCGGTGGACCTGGCCCGGCTCCTGCCCCAGCCCGGGAGGCGCTCGCACAAGTATTCCCGCGGCGTCCTGGGCGTCGTGGCCGGATCCGCCGACTATCCGGGCGCCGCCGTGCTGGCCTGCCGGGGTGCGCTGGCTGCCGGCGCGGGGATGGTCCGCTACCTGGGCCCGCCCGAGGTGGCCGACCTGGTGCGGCAGGCGTGCCCGGAAGTGGTGTGCAGTACGGGCTCTGTCGCGGAGACGCACGTCCAGGCGTGGCTGGTGGGTTCGGGCATGGGTCCTGGCGACACCGAACAGCTCCGGCGCGCCCGTGACGCCGTGGAATCCGGCCTGCCCGTGATCGCCGACGCCGGGGCGCTACCCGCCCTGCCTGCGGTCCTGGCGCCGCAGGTGATTCTCACGCCGCACGCCGGCGAGCTGGCGGCCCTCCTCCAGCGGCTCGCCTCGTCCCCCGACAGCCCGGACTTTGATCCCGCCCCCGACCGCACCGCCGTCGAGGCTTCCACCCTTGGTGCTGCCCGGCACGCCGCCGTGCTGACCGAGGCCACCGTCCTGCTGAAGGGTGCCACCACCCTGGTCGCGTCGCCTTTCCAGGATTTCTACAGCCAGGCGGACGGCACGGCGTGGCTCGCCACCGCCGGAAGCGGCGACGTCCTGGCCGGGATCATCGGTGCGCTGCTCGCCCAACTGGGGTCCGACGTCGGGCGCTTCCGTGATGCGGGCATCGATCCGGACGAGCGCTGGGCGGCGATTGCCGCCCTCGGGGCCAGCCTCCACGGCCGCGCGGGAGCGGCCGCCTCCGGCAGCGGGCCGCTGACGGCCGGCCGGATTGCGGACGCAATACCAGACGTTTGGTATAAAGTCAGCCTGCTTAGTAAACCGGCGGGCCGGAAACGTAATAGTCACACCCACCCGCTACCGTGGGCATAGGTTTTGTACCGGCAGGGGCGGTTTTGTGTCCACACACCCGCGGTCGAACAACGATGAGGAGCACGCATGGAAATCTGGCCCGGAACGGCATATCCGCTTGGCGCCACTTTTGACGGGACCGGCACGAACTTCGCTTTGTTCAGCGAACGCGCCGAAAAGGTGGAGCTGTGCCTCTTCGATGACGACGGCGTGGAAACCCGGTTCAGGCTCGATGAGGTGGACGGCTATGTGTGGCACGGCTACGTCCCGCAGGTCCAGCCCGGCCAGAAATACGGCTACCGCGTCCACGGGCCCTACGACCCGGACTCCGGCAACCGCTTCAACCCCAACAAACTGCTCCTGGACCCGTACGCCAAGGCCGTGCACGGGCAGATGGACTGGGAGCCGGCACTTTTCTCCTACAACCTGGGCGAGCCGGACTCTATCAACAATGAGGACTCCGCGCCGCACATGATGATGGGCGTGGTGATCAACCCGTTCTTCGACTGGGACGGCGACCATAACCTGCGCATTCCGTATCACAAGTCGGTCATTTACGAGGCCCACGTCAAGGGCCTGACCCAACTCCACCCGGAGATCCCCGAGGAGCAGCGCGGCACCTACGCCGGCGTGGCACACCCGTCCGTCATCGCGCACCTGCAGAAGCTGGGCATCACCGCCATCGAGCTGATGCCGGTGCACCAGTTCGTCAACGAGGGCACCCTGAAGGACAAGGGCCTGAACAACTACTGGGGCTACAACACCATCGGCTTCTTCGCGCCGCAGAACACCTACAGCTCCACCGGCGACACCGGCCAGCAGGTCCAGGACTTCAAAGCCATGGTCCGCACGCTGCACCGCGCCGGCATCGAAGTGATCCTGGACGTGGTCTACAACCACACCGCCGAAGGCAACCACTTGGGCCCCACGCTTTCCTTCAAGGGCATCGACAACGCCTCCTACTACCGGCTCATGGAGGGCGACGAGAAGCACTACATGGACTACACGGGCACCGGCAACTCGCTCAATGTCCGCCAGCCGCACTCGCTGCAGCTGCTCATGGATTCCTTGCGGTACTGGGTCACCGAAATGCACGTGGACGGCTTCCGCTTCGACCTCGCATCCACTTTGGCCCGCGAGTTCTACGACGTGGACAAGCTCTCCACCTTCTTCGAGCTCATCCAGCAGGATCCGGTGGTGTCCCAGGTCAAGCTCATCGCCGAGCCCTGGGACGTGGGTCCCGGCGGCTACCAGGTGGGCAACTTCCCGCCGCAGTGGACGGAGTGGAACGGCCAGTACCGCGACACGGTCCGGGACTTCTGGCGCGGCGAACCGGCCACACTGGGCGAATTCGCGTCCCGCCTCACCGGCTCCGCCGACCTGTACGAGCACTCGGGCCGCCGGCCCGTGGCGTCCATCAACTTTGTCACCGCCCATGATGGCTTCACGCTTGCCGACCTCGTGTCCTACAACGAGAAGCACAACGACGCCAACGGTGAGAACAACAACGACGGTGAATCCCACAACCGGTCCTGGAACTGCGGGGCGGAAGGTCCCACCGACGATCCCGCCGTCCTCGGGCTGCGCGCCCGCCAGCAACGGAACTTCATCGCCTCGCTGCTCCTGTCCCAGGGTGTGCCCATGCTGCTGCACGGTGACGAAATGGGACGCACCCAGCAGGGCAACAACAACGGCTACTGCCAGGATTCGGAACTGACCTGGATCAACTGGGAGAACATCGACCAGCCCCTCGTCGAATTCACCGCCGCCGTAAACGCGCTCCGCGCCAAGCACCCCACGTTCCGCCGGAGCAGGTTCTTCGACGGCCGCCCCGTCCGCAGAGGCGAAGGCGAACGGCTGCCGGACATCGTATGGCTTGACGTTGACGGCGACACCATGAAGCCGGAGGACTGGGACAGCGGCTTCGGCCGCTCGGTAGGGGTGTTCCTCAACGGCGACGGCATCCAGGGCAAGGATGTCCGCGGCCGCCGGATCACGGACGTGAACTTCCTGCTGTACTTCAACGCCCACGATGACATGGTGAATTTCACGCTGCCGGCCGACGAATACGCACCGGCCTGGGACATCATCATCGATACCGCCGGCCACAATGCGGACACCGAACCGGTCCAGGCCGGTGACGCTCTGCCGGTGGACGCAAAGTCGCTGGTGGTCCTCCGGGCCCACACCGTTCCCGATGTTGAACCGGACCATTCCGTAGCCGCGTCGCTTGCCGCGCTGTCGCAGACCGCCACCAGCGAGACCGAGTCCCTCAGCACACCCATGGTGGCCGAGCCCGGGAAGACCACGAAAGTGGGGGACCGGAAGGGCGGCGCCAAGTGAAGGCTCCGGCGTCCACCTACCGGCTCCAGATCCGCAGCAGCTTCACACTCTTTGATGCGGCCGCGACCGTTCCGTACCTGAAATCACTGGGCGTGGATTGGGTCTACCTGTCTCCGATCCTGACGGCGGAACATGGTTCCGATCACGGCTATGACGTGACGGACCCGTCGTCGGTGGACCCGGAGCGGGGCGGCCCGGAAGGCCTGTTGGCACTCTCTTCAGCCGCACGGGAGCATGGCATGGGGGTGCTCGTGGACATCGTCCCCAACCATGTGGGCGTGGCCTCGCCGGCGCAGAACCCGTGGTGGTGGTCGCTGCTGCAGGAAGGGCGCGGCTCGCCTTACGCGGGAGCGTTCGACGTCGACTGGGACTTTGGTGCCGGCCGGATCCGGATCCCCGTCCTGGGCAGCGATGACGACCTTGGGCTTCTGGAGGTTGCCGATGGTGAGCTCCGCTATTACGGCCACCGCTTTCCGTTGGCCGCAGGTTCATACTCCGACGGCGACTCTCCGCGGGCTGTGCATGACCGGCAGCATTACGAACTCGTCTCCTGGCGCCGGGCAGACAGCGAGCTGAACTACCGGCGGTTCTTCGCGGTCAACACCCTGGCGGGCATCCGGGTTGAGGAGCCTTGGGTTTTTGACCAGGCCCACGCCGAGGTGAAGCGCTGGTTCGACGCCGGCCTGGTTGACGGGCTGCGTGTGGACCACCCGGACGGCCTCGCGGATCCTGCCGGATATCTTCGCTGGCTCAAGGACCTCAGCGGCGGCGCCTACGTCCTGGTGGAGAAGATCCTGGAGCCGGGGGAGGAGTTGCCGGCGGAAGTCGCCTGCGAAGGCACCACCGGCTACGACGCCCTGGCCGACCTGGACCGCCTGCTGGTGGACCCGGCCGGCGAGGCTGCGTTGGACGCACTTGATGCACGGCTGCGTTCCGGCGAGCCTGCGGACTATGCGGCCATGATCCTGGGGACCAAGCGTGCCGTGGCGGACGGCATGCTGCGGTCCGAGATCCTGCGGCTGGCACGCCTTGTTCCCGCTTCCGCGAGTCTGTCCGGGGACGTCGCGGCCGATGCCCTGGCCCAGGTCATCGCGGCCTTCCCCGTGTACCGGACCTACCTTCCCACGGGTGAGGACGTGCTGCGCGAGGCCTGCGCGGCTGCAGCCCGCCAGCGCCCTGACCTGGCCGAGGTGCTGGACGTGCTGCTGCCCCTGCTGCTGGAGCCCGAAACTGAACTGGGCCGACGTTTCCAGCAGACGTCCGGCATGGTGATGGCCAAGGGCGTGGAGGACACGGCCTTCTACCGTTACACCCGCCTGGGGACACTGACGGAAGTGGGAGCGGACCCGTCCCACTTCTCGCTGGCCCCGGAAGAGTTCCACAGGCGGATGGCCGAGCGCCAGGAGTCCCTGCCGCTGTCCATGACCACGCTGACCACACACGACACCAAGCGCAGCGAGGACACCCGGGCACGGATTTCCGTGATCGCCGAGCTGCCAGACGAGTGGGCCGCAACCCTGGACACGCTTCGCGGGCTCGCCCCGGTGCCCGACGGCCCGTTCGAGAACCTGCTGTGGCAGGCGGTCATCGGTGCGTGGCCGGCGTCGCGGGAGCGGCTGCAGGCCTATGCGGAGAAGGCGGCCCGGGAAGCAGCCAATTCCACCACCTGGACGGATCCGGACGAAAAGTTCGAAGCACGGGTTAAGGCAGCGGTGGATGCAGTGTTCGACGACGCCCGGGTCACCACGGCGATCGAGGTCTTCGTCGCCAGAACGGATGCCTTTGCCGCCGCCAACTCGCTGTCCCTGAAGCTGCTCCAGCTGACCATGCCGGGGGTACCGGATGTGTATCAGGGCACCGAATTCTGGGACCGCTCGCTGGCCGACCCTGACAATAGGCGGGCTGTCGACTTCAAACGCCGCGAAACCGCCCTTGCCGCACTGGATGCCGGCACGAGCCCGGGGGACTTCCGGGACGAGGCCGCGAAAATGCTGCTGACCTCCCGGGCGCTGCGCCTCCGCCGGGACCGGCCTGAACTGTTCCAGGGCTACCGGCCCGTTGTTGCTTCCGGCGCAGCGGCGGACCACCTGGTGGCGTTCGACCGCGGGGCGGATAGCAGCACTGGTGGCGCACCCGGCGCCTTGACCCTTGCGACGAGGCTTCCCTCCGGACTGGAACGCACCGGCGGGTGGCAGGACGCCGCCGTCGCACTTTCCACTGCCATGCGGGACGAACTCACGGGACGGACGCACGGCCCCGGCCCGGTGCCGGTGGCCGGCATCCTCCAGCAGTACCCTGTGGCGCTGCTCGCGCCCGTGAACGGAGATAACGCATGAGCCTGACGCACCACGGTTCCGGCCGGTTCGATCTCTGGGCCCCGGGCGCCTCGGCCGTCTCGCTGCTCGCCAACGGGCAGCAATACCCCATGAAACAGTCGGCGGGAGCCCCCGGCGCAGATGGCTGGTGGTCCGCGCCGGACGCGCCGGCGGACGCAGACGTCGATTACGGCTACTTGCTCGACGGCGACGACCACCCGTTGCCCGACCCCCGGTCCCGCCGCCTCCCGGACGGCGTCCACGCAATGTCCCGCACCTACGATCCCGCCGTCTACGCCTGGCAGGACGCCGGCTGGCAGGGGAAGGAACTGCGCGGCTCGGTCATCTACGAACTCCACGTGGGAACCTTTACGCCCGCAGGAACCCTTGATGCTGCTGCCGACAAGCTAGGCTACCTCGCTGACCTCGGCATCGATTTTGTGGAGCTGCTGCCGGTCAACGGATTCAACGGCACCCACAACTGGGGCTACGACGGCGTCCAATGGTTCGCGGTCCACGAAGGGTACGGCGGGCCGTCGGCCTACCAGCGTTTTGTGGACGCCGCCCACGCCGCCGGCCTGGGAGTCATCCAGGACGTGGTCTACAACCACCTGGGACCCAGCGGCAACTACCTGCCCAAATTCGGCCCGTACCTCAAGCATGGCGACGCCAACACATGGGGCGATTCGGTCAACCTCGACGGCCCGGGGTCCGACGTCGTGCGTGAATACATCCTGGACAATGCCGCGCTGTGGCTGCGCGACTATCACGTGGACGGGCTGCGCCTGGATGCCGTCCATGCACTCCGTGACGAGCGGGCCGTGCACCTGCTGGAAGAGTTCGGCGCGCTGGGCGATGCGATCTCCGCGGAGACGGGGCTTCCCAAGACCCTCATCGCGGAATCGGACCTCAACAATCCGCGGCTGATCTACCCCCGCGACGCCAACGGCTACGGCCTCGCCGGGCAGTGGAGCGACGACTTCCACCACGCGGTGCACGTCAACGTCAGCGGCGAGACCGCGGGGTATTACGGCGACTTCGCGTCCCTCGGTGTGCTGGCCAAGGTTCTCAAGGACGGCTTCCTGCACGACGGCAGCTACTCCAGCTTCCGCGGACGCCATCACGGCCGGCCCATCAACACTTCGCTGGTCCACCCCACGGCCCTGGTGGTGTGCAGCCAGAACCACGACCAGATCGGCAACCGGGCCATCGGGGACAGGCTGTCCCAGTCCCTTCCGTACGGTCCGTTGGCTGTGGCCGCAGTGCTGACGCTGACCTCGCCGTTTACGCCCATGCTGTTTATGGGCGAGGAATTCGGTGCCTCCACGCCCTGGCAGTTTTTCACGTCGCACCCCGAGCCGGAGCTGGGCAAGGCGACGGCGGAGGGCAGGATCCGCGAATTCGAGCGCATGGGGTGGGACCCCGCCGTCGTCCCCGATCCGCAGGATCCCGAAACGTTCCGGCGCTCCAAGCTCAACTGGGCGGAGGCTGCTGACGGTGACCACGCCCGGCTCTTGTCGCTGTACCGCTCGTTGACCGCGCTGCGGCGCGCTTACCCCGAACTGGCCGGCCTCGGGTTCGCGGAAACGGACGTGACGTTCGACGACGACGCCGGCTGGTTGCGTTTCCGGCGCGGGTCCATGGAGGTGCTGCTGAACTTCTCCGCGTCGCCGGTGCGCCTGGTCGGTGTGCGGGGGGCGGTGCTGCTTTCGACGGACGAGGACTCATCGCTGGACGCGGACGCGTTCTTGCTTTCGGCACACAGTGGGGCGGTACTGACTATTGGGGCAGAAGTAGCCTCCAGCCCTCCCCTGACGCGGAAATTAGGGTGACGTTGTCCCGTTGACTGGAAGTTAGGATGGGAATTTGTGTCGCTGGGGAATCAGGACGGGCGGCGCACCCTGTGACGCTCCGCTCTCTTCTGCACGCGGGCTGCCTGGCTGGCGTCGCTTCCGGGCAGTTATCCGGATTTGGTGTCAGATGCGTCCGTGGGCCACTCCCCGGCCTGGGCTGCTTCGGGCTCTCCGCTTCCGGGCAGGCCCCGCCAGATGAGTACCCCTGCGGCCGCGGCCGCCGCGAGAAGGCCCGCGGTCAGCCATGTCTTGGCGTGGCCGTGGTGTGTGCGGTTGAGCTTCCGCTCTGCCCGGCGTACCGCCGTTTCGGCAGCCTTCCGTGCCTGTTTTGCGGACTTCTGATTGCCTGTGAGTGTGAGGACCACCGCGTGGAGTACCTCGGGCACATTGGCTTCCTCAAGCCGGGACAGCGCCCACCGCACAGCGGCTTCGGCCTGGGGTGAGCGGTCCTGCGCGGCGTGTTTGATCCAGCCCGCAACGCGGGGCTGAACGTCGTGGCCGGGTTTCTTCCGTCCGTCCATGGTGATCTCCTTAGCGGCCGATGGTTCCGGGACCTGAGTTGGATGATTTTTACCGCACCGGCAACGGCGACCAACACGCCTCCGCCCACGGAGACCCGGACCATCACGGCGCGGGTGACCCCACCGGGCGCCTGTCGGCGGCCGGTGGGGCCCGGGTGCCCCGGTCCGCGGCAGCCTGCGGGCCGTGCGCCTCAGTGTTTCTTGAGGGCGTCCTTGACTTTTTCTGCGGCCTGCTTCAGGTTTGCCTTGCTCTGGTCGGTTTTGCCTTCGGCCTTCAGGCTTTCATTCCCGGTCGCTTCGCCGGCTGTTTCTTTGCCTTTGCCCGCGGCCTTCTCGGCGGCGTGCTTGAACTTGTCACCCAAACCCATGATCTTTTCCCCTATCGAGCGGATGGTCCGCCGGGTGGTCCCGGCAGGACATCTTCATCGTCGCCCCGGGTGCCCTCACGGGATCCTTATCCTGCGCCGTTCATTAGCGCCAAAGAATCAGGTGCAGGGAAACTGTATACGGGTCCTCTGCAGCCCGCCGGACTTCGGGGGTCAGGTATCGCCCATTGACTCTTTGTGATCCAGGTCATATTCTAGCGGCGGAAGAAAGTTTCCACGATACGTAATTTCTCCTACGTTTTGAGTGCGGATTGAGGCTGTCGTGACCATTCGTAACAATGACCTTGAGGACGCCGACCTGACGGTAACTGGTGCGGATCCGTCCCTGTATAACGAGGATCTCGCCCCGCTGCCGGCGTCGAGACGTACCTGGGGCTGGTTCGCCATCTTCAACGTCTGGTCAAACGACATTCAAAGCCTGGCCGGTTACACCCTGGCCGCCAGCCTGTTCATTACCGCAGGGATCAACGGCTGGTTCGTCTTTGCCGCCATCCTGCTCTCCGGATTCATCATCAAGGTCCTCGTCGATCTGAGCGGGCGGCCAAGTGTCAAGTATGGGTTTCCGTTCCCGGTGCTTGCCCGGGCTTCAATGGGAGTGCGGGGAGCCCAGTTCCCGGCCATTGTCCGTGCCGTGGTCGCCATTTTCTGGTACGGCGCCCAGACATATTTCGCTTCGACGGCAATCTCACTGGCCTTGAACGCTCTGTTGGGGAGTCCGGGAGGCGCCGAGTTCCTCGGGATGGACTGGGTGTCCTGGGTTTCCTATGTGCTCGCATCTGCCCTGCAGGTTGCGCTCTTCCTTGGCGGTATCGAACGGATTGCACGCTTCCTCAACATCGCAGGGCCAGCCGTTTACCTGGTGATGATCGCCCTGCTCGTGGCGATCTGGGCTCAGGTCGGCACTGAACTGCCCCAAGCCGTCGGGACCATCTTCTCCCGCGCCGATGTGACGGGTTGGGCTGCCTTCTCCGCGTTCGCAGGAGTCACTGGCACCATGGTGGCCTACTTCGCCGCCGTCGTGATCAACTTCGGTGACTTCGCACGCAACGTTCGCACGGAGCGGGCCATGCGCTTCGGCAACCTTACCGGCCTGCCGATCAGTTTGGCTCTGTTCACCTTTCTTTCAGTATTCATCACGGCGGGCGCCTATCTCCTGTACCAGGACGGGCAGGGAGAGCCTCTGACCAATCCGGCCGACATTGTCGGTCTCGTGGACAGCGTTCCTCTCACCGTCCTGGCAGCCGTGACCTTCCTGGTCGCGACCCTTGGCATCAATGTCGTGGCCAACTTCATCCCCCCGTCCTATTCTCTGTCGAATATCAGCCCGGCCAGGATCTCCTTCCGCAAGGCGGGCATGATCACAGCGGTTGCTGGATTCATCATCGGGGCGCTGTGGGTTGCGGTCATCTCAAGCATCGGGCTGCCCAAGTTCGTTGACACGCTGGGCGCTGTGCTGGCCCCGCTGTACGGCATCATCATTGCCGACTACTACTTTGTCCGGAAGCAACGCCTTAATCTTCACGACCTGTACTCGACCGACCCCCAAGGCGCCTACCACTTCACCGGCGGATGGAACCGCAGGGCGCTCATGGCCTTCGGCCTGGCTGCCGTCTTCTCGGTCCTGGCCGTGTGGCTGCCGCAGATGGCCCAGCTCAGCGGTTTCGCCTGGATCCTCGGTGCTGCGCTCGGCGGGCTCTTCCACTGGATGGCGATGCGGAAGTTTGTCGTCCACACGTCCCATCTCGACCGCTGATATGTAGGTCATCACCGGCTTTCCATCCAGGTCACGTCGCGACAGTGGAGTCCGATCTCGATGGCCCAGTGGCCACGGATGAACGCACCGATCCGGGCAGGTTTGCCCTCGGTGGTCGCATGCGGGGTCGGTGCCGATGCCCAGCCCGGCACTTTTGGTTCGGTATGTCGGTCAGGTGGGTACCAATCGGGCCGTCCTAGGGGGCACCGTTCAGGCTGACCCTTGCGGTCTGTAGTGCGCGTCACAGATGGCAGGATGGTATGTATGACTTATTCAGCCACGGAAGACCGCTATGAATCCATGCCCTACCGCCGCGTCGGACGCAGCGGACTGAAACTGCCGGCCATTTCCCTGGGACTCTGGCACAACTTCGGCGACGACAAGCCCTTCGAAGTGCAGCGCGCCATCCTGCGCCGCGCCTTCGACCTGGGCGTCACCCACTTCGACCTCGCGAACAACTACGGACCGCCCTACGGCGCCGCCGAGACCAACTTCGGCCGCCACTTCAAGGACGACTTCAAGCCGTACCGCGACGAACTCATCATCTCCAGCAAGGCCGGCTACGACATGTGGCCGGGCCCGTACGGCAACTTTGGCTCCCGCAAGTACCTGCTGGCCAGCCTGGACCAGTCCCTGGAGCGCATGGGCCTGGACTACGTGGACATCTTCTACAGCCACCGCCCGGACCCGGAAACGCCGATGGAAGAGACCATGGGCGCGCTGGACCACGCAGTCCGCTCGGGCAGGGCCTTGTACGCCGGCATCTCGTCCTACACCCCGGCCCAGACCCTCGAGGCCGCGCGGATCCTGAAGGAACTGGGCACACCGCTGCTGATCCACCAGCCGAGCTACTCCATGCTGAACCGCTGGACTGAGAACGGCAGCCCCAACCTCTACGAGGCCTTGGAGCAGGTGGGCGCCGGCTGCATCGCCTTCTCGCCGCTGGCCCAGGGAATGCTTACGGGCCGCTACCTCAACGGCGTGCCCGCGGATTCCCGGGCAGCGCAGCAAAAGTCACTGGACGAAGCCATGATCACTCCCGAGAACCTGGACCGCGTCCGCGGGCTCCACCGGATCGCCGAGGGCCGGGGCCAGACCCTCGCGCAAATGGCGATCGCCTGGATCCTCCGTGAGCAGGGCAAGGGCTCCTCCGTGACATCCGCACTCGTCGGCGCTTCCAGCGTCCGGCAACTGGAAGACACCCTGTCCGCCATCAACAACCTGGACTTCACCGCAGACGAGGTCAATGCCATCGACGAGTTCGCCGTCGAGTCGGACATCAACCTATGGAAGCAGAAGTAACAACGTAACGCTTCAACTGACGGGGGCCGGGAACAATCCCGGCCCCCGCTTGGTTGGGTAAGATGAAAAGGCGCCGAATGGCGCACTGCCAGCGTGCCGCCGTCGTACTTTCCGGTACTGACCGTTCTGGCGGCTGAAGTTGTCTTCAAAGGAGTTCCGTGTCTGCAAATCCGATTCGTGTTGCCATCGTTGGTGTGGGTAACTGCGCCGCCTCGCTCGTCCAGGGCGTGCAGTATTACCGTGATGCCGATCCCCAGGCCACGATCCCGGGTCTGATGCACGTGGAGTTCGGCAAGTACCACGTCAACGATGTCCAGTTTGTTGCCGCTTTTGATGTTGACGGCAAGAAGGTGGGCGTGGACCTCGCCGACGCCATCCTGGCCAGCGAGAACAACACCATCAAGATCGCCGACGTGCCCCCGACCGGCGTGACCGTCCAGCGCGGCCACACCCTGGACGGCCTCGGCAAGTACTACCTCGAGACCATCGAACAGTCCGCCGAAGAGCCCGTTGACATTGTCGCTGCGCTCCGCGAATCCAAGGCCGACGTTATGGTCTGCTACCTCCCGGTTGGTTCCGAGGATGCAGCGCACTTCTACGCGCAGGCTGCCATCGACGCCGGCGTGGCGTTCGTCAACGCCCTCCCCGTGTTCATCGCCGGCACCAAGGAATGGGCCGACAAGTTCACCGCCGCCGGCGTCCCGATCGTGGGCGACGACATCAAGAGCCAGATCGGTGCCACCATCACGCACCGCGTTATGGCCAAGCTCTTCGAAGACCGCGGCGTCACCCTGGATCGCACATACCAGCTGAACGTCGGCGGCAACATGGACTTCAAGAACATGCTGGAGCGCGACCGCCTGGAGTCCAAGAAGATCTCCAAGACCCAGGCCGTGACCTCCAACGTTGAGGCCGACATTGCACCGCGCAATGTGCACATCGGCCCGTCCGACTACGTCCAGTGGCTCGACGACCGCAAGTGGGCCTTCGTCCGCCTCGAAGGCCGCAACTTCGGTGACGCCCCCGTGTCGCTGGAATACAAGCTCGAAGTCTGGGACTCACCGAACTCCGCCGGCGTGATCATCGACGCCATCCGCGCAGCCAAGATCGGCCTGGACCGCGGCATCGGCGGCCCGCTGCTCTCCGCCTCGAGCTACTTCATGAAGTCCCCGCCGGAGCAGTTCAACGACGACCTCGCCCGTGAAAAGGTCGAGGCCTTCATCCGCGGCGACCTCGAGCGCTAAACGCTCTCCACCCCCTCGTTGCTCTATCAGTTGTGGTCCCCAAATCTATGGTTTGGGGACCACAACTGATAGGGCAACAGGCGTTTAAGGGGACGTGAGTGCAAGCCGGACCTGATCGACCGCGCGGTGGAAGTCGTGAGCCAGATCGTCCGCGTTGAATTTGAAGTACCTCCAGCCAGCGGCATTGAATGTTTCGTCGCGGCGATTGTCGCGCGACTGCTGCTCGCGGGTCAAGTGATGGCCGCCGTCGTACTGTATGGCGATCCGCTGGGCGCGGTAGCCCAAGTCTGCCGCCGGCGAGTAGGGGGCGGACTCCACAATTCGCAGTTGCAGTTCCGGTTCCGGCAGGCCTGCGGAAGTCAGAGCGAGGCGTAGGAACGTCTCAGGGGCGGAATCGGCTCCTGAACGGATGAGCTCGGTGGCCTCCCTGGCCTTCACGATACCTTTGAGCTTCGGGTGCCGCTTCAGCATTTCGTGCAGCTCGGTAAGCGTTGACCAAGGCGCCAGCCGGGCTTCGAGGCCGGGCCGGGGCTGACGGATCAGCTGGTCACCCACAGCCACCAGATCCTCCAGCGGTATGAGGCTGGCAAGGTCAAGCCACGTCCGGGCCGGGGTGGAGATCCGCATCCCGTCCAGCACCATGACCTCCCCATCAAAGGCCAGGACAGTGTGGCCAACTACGCCCTCCCGCCGCACAGGCGGCAGATTCCTGGGCTTGCTCAAATGGAGTTCCTGGCAGTCGCGGAACCAGGTAGGAAGCCAGAGCCCGAGCACGACGGCGGCCGTCAGATGCGAGATCCAGGCGCCCGGTGTGGCAGCGGAGAGTGCCCTGGCAAGTCCTCGGATCTCAAAGTCCCGCCCGTGGGCAGATACAGCAACCGTCCGGCTGAGGCGAGGTCGGAGGAACGAAGTCTGCCACTGCTCAGGTTGGCAGCTCGCGCCTCATGGACGGTGAACGGACCGGACGAAAGGCTGAACGGCAGAGGTGAAAAAGGGCGCATGCGGACCATTGTCGCCCGAAGTCAATCTCTCCCGCAGAAGTTATCCACAGGTCGCGTTGCTCTATCACTTTTGGTCGCTTTGCCCCCGGAATAAGAGCTCAAAGTGATAGAGCAACGTGGGTCAGAAGAGGCCGACCGGGTTGCCGTGCGCGTCGACGTCCATGCGCATCGCGGCGGGCTCCTTGGGCAGGCCGGGCATGGTCATGACGGCACCGGTCAGGGCCACGATGAAGCCGGCGCCGGTCTTGGGAATGAGGTCGCGGACGTGGATGGTGAAGCCCTTTGGTGCGCCCAGTTGCGAGGCGTCGTCGGTGAAGGAATACTGCGTCTTCGCCATGCACACTGGCATTCCGCCCCAGCCGTTCTTCTCAATGTCGGCCAGCCTTTTGAGTGCCGGCACCGAGAATTCCACGCCGTCTGCCCCGTAGATCTCCTGCACGATCGTCCGGATCTTGTCCTCCACAGACAGGTTCAGCGGATACAGATGCCGGAAGTCCGACGGCGCTGCCACCGCGGCGGCGACCTTCGCCGCGAGCTCATCGCCGCCGTCGCCGCCTCCGCCCCGGCCCCAGACGTCGGCGACCGCGGCCTGCACACCCTCCTGGGCGCACCAGGCGAGCAGCCACTCCAGCTCCTCGGGCGTGTCTGTGGCGAACTTGTTGATGGCCACCACCGGCACGATGCCGAACTTCTCGACGTTGTGCACGTGCCGCTTCAGGTTCCCGACGCCGGCGGCGAGCGCCTCGACGTTCGGCTCCTTGAGCTGGTCCTTCGGGACGCCGCCGTGCATCTTGAGCGCCCGGACCGTTGCCACCACCACGACGGCGGACGGCGCCACGTCCGCGATGCGCGCCTTGATGTCCATGTACTTTTCGGCGCCAAGGTCCGCGCCGAAGCCGGCTTCCGTGACCACGATGTCGGCCAGCTGCTGCGCCGTGCGGGTGGCGATGAGGGAGTTGCAGCCGTGCGCGATGTTCGCGAACGGGCCGCCGTGGACCAGGGCGGGCGTTCCGGCGATGGACTGGACGAGGTTGGGCTTGAGGGCATCCTTGAGCAGCATGGTCAGCGCGCCATGGACACCCAGGTCCGCCACCGTGACCGGCTGGCGGTCGTAGCTGTAGCCCACAGTGATGCGGCCCATGCGCCCGCGCAGATCGTCCAGGTCCGTGGCCAGGCAGAAGACGGCCATGATCTCGGAGGCCGCTGTGATGTCGAAACTGTCCTGGCGCGGCACGCCCTGCGCCGGTCCGCCGAGGCCGATGATCACCTCGCGCAGCGAGCGGTCGTTCATGTCCAGGACCCGCTTGAACGTCATGCGCCGCGGATCGATGTTGAGCTCATTCCCCTGGAAAATGTGGTTGTCCACGAGGGCCATGAGCGCGTTGTTGGCCGAGGTGATCGCGTGGAAGTCACCGGTGAAGTGCAGGTTGATCTCGTCCATGGGCAGGACCTGGGAATAGCCGCCGCCCGCCGCACCGCCCTTCATGCCCAGGATGGGGCCCAGGGACGGTTCGCGCAGCGCGATCATGACCTTGTGGCCCGCCCGTGCCAGGGAATCGGCCAGACCCACCGTGGTGGTGGACTTCCCCTCGCCGGCCGGGGTGGGGGACATGGCCGAGACGAGGACCACTTTCCCGGCGGTCTTTCCCGCGGGGAGCCGCAGCCGGGCGGGGTCGATTTTCGCCTTGTACCGCCCGTACGGCTCCACGGCAGCGGCATTGATACCGGCCCGCTCCGCGATCTCCCCGATGGGCAGGATGGCGGCCTTTTGCGCGATCTCAAGATCGGTGAGGACCTTGTTTTCTGACATCGATGTCCTTTGGCTCTGTGCGGAACACTGTGCGCGACAATCTATCAGCCGACGGTTCAAAGGTGAGAGAGGGTTGGGGGAAACGGTTCAAAGGTGAGAGAGGGTTGGGGGAAACGGTTCAAAGGTGAGAGAGGGTTGGGGAAGCCGGGATCAGCCGGCTGGCCAGCTGCTGTTCGACGGCGGCGTGGTACGTTTCCAGCGTGATGGCTGCAGTGCGGTTCCACCCCAGGTTCTCCGCGCGGATGGCCGCAGCCCGCCCCATGTCGGCGCGGGTGTCCGGATCGTCGTACATGGCTTCGAGCGCGTCCGCCCAGTCCGAAGCGTGGTGCCCGTCCACCAGCAGCCCGGTCCGGCCATGGCAGATGGCGCGGGACAGCCCGCCTACCCGGGTGCCCACCACGGGCGTCCCGCAGGCCTGCGCTTCGATGGCCACCAGCCCGAACGATTCGCTGTAGGAAGGCATCACCACAACGTCGGCCGCCCGGAACCAGGACGCCAGGTCAGCCGCGCTGACCGGGGGAAGGTGCGTGACGACGTCGTCCATCCCAGACTCCGCGATCAGGTGCCGGAGATTGAAGTCCTTGTTCCCGCTGAGGGCACCCAGGATGGTGAGCCGGAGATCGATCTCGGGCCGCCGGGTCCGCAGCAATGCGGCGGCCTTGAGCAGGACCTGCGGGCCCTTCAGCCGCTGGATCCGGCCGGCGAAGACCAGGTGGAACGTCTCCGGCGAAACACCCCGTTCCGCCCGGGACCGTGCCCGGAACGCGGGTGTAAAGGTGCTCAGGTCCACGCCCGGCGGCGCCACATCGATCCGGTCGTAATCGGCACCGTAGTGGGACACCAGCTCTCCGGCTTCGGCGATGGTGTTGGCGATCAGGCGGGCGGCGCCGTCGACGATCCGGTGCTCGCCCTCCTCGCGCCGCCGCGGCTCGGGCTGTTCGCCGGACTCCAGCAGGAGATTTTTGACCTTGGCCATGGTGTGCATGGTGTGGACCAGCGGCACGCCCCAGAGCTCCGAGAGCTCCAGGCCGGCGATCCCGGACACCCAATAATGCGAATGGATGACGTCGTAGCGGCCGTGCGGCTGGCGCTGGCGGATCTGCTCGATCTCGGCCACCATGTGGTGCAGCAGCCCCGGCAGTTCTTCCTTCGGGATCTTCCGCGGCGGCCCGGCCAGCACGTTGTGGACGCACACGCCGGGGTCCGGATGTTCGACGGCGGCCTGCTTGGCTGACGTGGAGCGCGTGAAGATCTCCACCTCCACGCCGGTCTCGGCGAGCGCGGAGGCCAGTTCCCGGATGTAGACGTTCATCCCGCCGGCGTCGCCGGAGCCTGGCTGCTCCATCGGGGAGGTGTGGAGGGAGAGTAACGCGACCCTGCGGATCAATGTCATGGCTTCCCCTTCCCACCGCTGGCGCGGCGTGGGCCCCGCTGTTGCCCACTCGGTAAAACACTACTCCTGCCGCTCCCGGGCGGCCTCCCGGCACGTGGCCGGCTGCTAACGTGGCGCGTGTGAATGCAGCCACAACTCCGCCCAGTTCCGCAGAATACTCGATCCGCCCCGCCACGGACGCCGACTGGCCCGGCATGTGGGAGGTGCTGGAGCCCGTCATCCGGTCCGGCGAGACGTTCACCTGGGACCGGGACACCACAGAAGCCGACGCCCGGGCCCGCTGGTTCAAGGACGCCCCCGGCCAGGCCTTCGTGGCCGTGACGGACGATGGCGGCGTGATCGGCACCGGCGAGCTGCACCCCAACCAAGGCGGCGCCGGGAGCCACGTGGCCAACGCCGGTTACATGGTCCACAGCGGCCAGGGCGGCAAAGGCGTGGCACGGGCTTTGTGCGCCTACTCCCTGGATGCGGCGAGGGACGCGGGCTTCCGGGCCATGCAGTTCAACGCCGTGGTGGAAAGCAATGTCCGCGCGGTGGCCGCCTGGCAGGGGATGGGCTTCGAAATCCTCGCCACCATCCCCGAGGCGTTCAAGCACCCCACGCTCGGATACGTGGGCCTGCACGTGATGTACCGGAAGCTCTAGGCGCGCCAAAGCCCGCGCAGCGCAGGGAAGGCGTGCTCGTAGCCGGCCAGCAGCTTGGCGCCAAGTGCAGTGGAGTCCACCAGGGGATGCCGGCTGAACGCGTCGACGGCGGCCGCACGGTCCCGGTGCGTCGCTGCCCGGACAGTGAGCCGCTCCACCTCCTTGACCCGTTGGAGGAGGGTGAGTTGCTCCGGTCCCGGGGCTGACTGCGGAAGCGGCACGGCGCCGTCGGGCATTACGGTGCAGGGGACCTCGACGACGGCGTCCGCCGGCAGTCCCGGAATGGCCGGTTCCGGGGCGGTGCTTCCGGGGGCGGTCGCCCCGCCAGGACCGGACGGAAGCGTGTTGGGGGTGTTGAGGATGAGCTGGGCGTCCCCGGCCCCCGCCAATGCGCGCATCACGGCCAGGGCGACGCGTTCGTAGCCGCCGCCGGCGAGGTCGTCCTCGTCGCGCTGTTCGCCGTGGGTCCGCGCCTCTGCGAGGTAGCCTTCCTCCCGCGAGCGGCGGGCGGCGTCCCACAGGCCGTAGGCGTCCTTTCCGGCTGAGGCGAGCCGCGGGTACAGCTCGGTCTGCTGGTGGTGGATGGACTCCCCACGGGTAACCGGCATGGCGCGCATGGCCGCTTCGGCGCTGTCCCGCTGGTAGTAGTAATAGAGGTATTCGTTGGGCAGGGCGCCGAGGTCATTGAGGAACGGCTGCGGGAAGAGCCGGCCCTCCTCGAAGGTACTAAGGGCGGCCGGGTCAGACAGCAGGCCTGGCAGCAGATCCTGGCCGCCGGACTCCAGCCGGTAGAGCCAGCCCAGGTGGTTCAGACCGTAGTAGCCCACGCCGTCGAGCGTCCCGTCCGGCAGAGGGATGCCGGCCGCGCGGGCGGCCCGGTGCACCAGCCCACCCGCGGAATCGCAGATCCCGATGACCCGCCGGCCAAGGACCGGTAGCAAGGCTTCGGTGACCATGCCGGCCGGGTTGGTGAAGTTGATCAGCCAGGCGTCCGGGCAGAACTCCCCCATCTGCCGCGCTAGGTGCAGCATCTCGGGGATGGTGCGCAGGGCGTAGGAAATGCCGCCCGCGCCGGTGGTTTCCTGGCCGAGCAGGCCAAGGTCTTGGGCCACCCGTTCGTCGTTGATCCGGCCGGCCGTGCCGCCGGGACGGATGGCCGCGAACACCAGGTCTGTACCCGCCAGGGCCGCCGGCAGCGACGTGGTGGTGCGCACGGCTGGCGCGTGGGCACGCTCGTTGGCGCCGGCGGCAGCACCGCCGCCGGACTCGGGCATGGCGCGCAGAACCGCGCTGATGGCGCTGAGGCGGGCGGGATCGACGTCGAACAGCACCAGTTCGCTCACCAGCCCCGCAAACGCGCCGGACGCCAGCGCCCGGTACACAAGCGGCACGCGGAATCCGCCGCCGCCGGCAATCGTAAGCCGCATAGTCAGCAGTCTAGGGCGCCGCCGGGCGTGCCCCTACCATGGGGCCGCGGCAGGGCGTAGTCTGCCGGACATGGACGCCATCCCGGACCGCCGCTTCGATCCGCTCTCAACCGTCCGCACACCGTCCGACGGCGGGTTCGACCTGCTGCTGGCCGGCACGGTTTTCCAGGACATCATCTTCACCGGGCTGCCGCACGCGCCCGAGCCGGGCACCGAAATCTGGAGCGAGGGAATGGGCAGCTGCCCCGGCGGCGTCGCGAACCAGGCCATCGCCGCGGCAAGGCTGGGACTGCGAACGGGACTCGCAGCCGCCTTCGGGGACGACGGCTACGGGGACTACAACTGGAAAATCCTGGCCGGGCAGGAACACGTGGACCTGAGCCTGTCGCGCCGCATTCCGGGGTGGCATTCACCGGTCACCGTCTCGCTCAGCGTCCACAACGACCGTTCCCTGGTGACGCATGGCCACCCGGCCCCCGTGACGTCGTCGGAACTGATCGGTTCGCCGCCCCCTGCGCTCGCCGGCATTGCCGCGTTGGATGCTGAGATCGAGCCGTGGGCGGTGGCCGCGCACCAGGCGGGGGTCAAGCTGTTCGGGGATGTGGGCTGGGATCCCAGCGGGGAGTGGGCTCCGGTGCGGCTGGAGAACCTGCAGTATTTCCATGCTTTCCTGCCCAACCAGCGTGAGGCCATGGCGTTCACGGGGAAGGATAATCCGTGGTCCGCGCTGTACGCGCTGGCGGACCGCGTGCCCGTGGCCGTGGTGACACTCGGTGCGCAGGGTGCCATGGCCGTGGACTCGGAGACGGGGGAGGAAGAGTGGGTGCCGTCGTTGCCGGTGGCCGCCTACGATCCCACCGGGGCCGGCGATTGCTTTGACGCGGCCTTCATCGTGGGCAGCCTGGCCGGCTGGCCGCTGGGCAACCGGCTCCGCTTCGCCAACCTCTGCGCCTCCCTGGCCGTGCAGGAGGTGGGCGGATCGCTGGCAGCGCCCGGCTGGGGAGATATCGCCGACTGGTGGAAGCGGGCCAACTCCCGGCCGGAACGCCAGAGCAGCCAGTGGCTTCGCCGCTTCGGTTTCCTGGAGGACATTGTCAGCGACGTCCCGCTGGCAGCGCAGCGCCGGGCCACCGCCACGATCGCGCACCTGTCCGACGCCTGAGGCCCTACGCCGGGGCGCCGCAACGAGTGTGCCCGGGCGGCGCGATTATCCCGCCCTGAGCGCCCGCACTAGAATCACTAAGGTGACTTATCCCGTAACAGCCGGCGACTTCCGCGCGGCCTCAGGACCTGATCCAGTGTATGAGCGGTCCGCCGTTATCGACCTGGACGCCATCCGCCACAACGTGCGGCGGCTGGCGGACGCGGCCTCACCCGCCAAGGTCATGGCCGTGGTCAAGGCTGACGCGTACGGACACGGCGCGGTTCCAGTGGCCCGGGCCGCCCTCGAAGCCGGCGCATCCTGGCTGGGCGTAGCGCACATCTCCGAGGCGCTGGCACTGCGGGCGGCGGGGATCGAAGCCCCACTGCTGGCTTGGCTGCACACGGCGGAAAGCAACTTTGCCGCAGCGGTGGCTGCCGGCGTCGACATCGGCTGCTCCGGGTGGGAACTGGACCGGATTGTGGCCGCCGCGCGTGACCAGGAGCGTCCTGCACGTATCCACCTGAAAGTGGACACGGGCCTGGGCCGGAACGGCGTAGCGCTCGATGCCTGGGACCAGCTGCTGGGCGAAGCCATGGAATACCAGGACGAGGGCCTCCTGCGGGTGGTGGGCATCTTCTCCCACCTGTCCGTGGCGGACGAACCCGAACGGCCGGAAACCGATGAACAGCTGGCGGCCTTCCGCGAGGTGCTGGCTGTGGCCGAGGACGCCGGCGTGGACCCCGAAGTCCGTCACCTGGCCAACACCCCGGCCACGCTGTCCCGTCCCGATACCCACTTCGACATGGTCCGCGTGGGCCTGGGCATCTACGGCCTCTCGCCCTTTGAAGGCCAGACGTCCGCCGAACTGGGCCTCCGCCCCGCGATGACGCTGCGCACCCTGGTGTCCCAGTGCAAGCAGGTCCCCGACGGGCAGGGCGTCTCCTACGGCCTGCGCTACCGCACCAGCGGCCCCAGCACCCTGGCGCTGATCCCGCTGGGCTACGCGGACGGCGTGCCCCGGATTGCCACCGGCGGTCCCGTCCGGGTGGCCGGCCGGACCTACCCCGTGGTGGGCCGGATCGCCATGGACCAGATGGTCATCGACCTCGGCAACATCGGCCGAGCCGGCGCAGACCTCTTCGGCGCCGAAGCCGTGCTGTTCGGCAACGGGGACGATGGCGGTCCCACGGCGGATGACTGGGCGGTCGCCGCGGGCACCAACAACTACGAGATCGTGACCCGGATCAGCCAGCGGGTGCCGCGCCGGTTCATCAACGACAGTCCCGCCGTCGAGCCTTCCGACAGCCGCCCAGCCGGCGCCGCGACCGACGTGGGAAATCTCGACGCCGGCAATCCCGACGCCGGGCAGGCAACGCCGTGAGCGTGCTCCCGGCAGAGATGCCCACCTGGGAACAGACGCTGAGAGTCACGACGGCGGATGAGACGCACGCGCTCGGTGCCACTTTAGGGGCGGAGCTTCAGTCCGGGGACCTGTTGGTGCTGACCGGCGAGCTGGGTGCCGGGAAAACCACCTTCACGCAGGGGCTCGGCGAAGGCCTGGGCGTGCGCGCGGGAATCATCTCGCCCACGTTTGTCCTGGTCCGCATCCATCCAAACCTGCCCGACGGCCCGCGGCCCGGTGGCCCGGACCTGGTGCACGTGGACGCGTACCGGCTGGGATCGGCGTCGGAAATTGACGATATTGACCTGGAAAACACGCTGGATTCGTCCGTGACCGTGGTGGAATGGGGGCGCGGCCGGGTGGAGCACCTGAGCGAGAGCCGGCTGGAAGTGGACCTGCACCGGGCAATCGGGCTGGACGCCATAGGCGCCGCGGAACCAATGCCCGGCCACACCGAAATCCTCGACTTTGACACCGAGGACTTCGACGAACCCCGCACCATCGTGCTGCGCGGGTTTGGTCCCCGCTGGAGCACCAAGCCTGCCCTGGGCGGCGCCATCGAAGGGACACCCTGATGCTCATTCTCGCCATCGATACCTCCGCCGTGGCCAGTGCGGCACTCGTCTCGGACGACGCCCTCGAAGGCGTGGTGGCCAGCTTCTCCACCGAGGACACGCGCAGCCACGCCGAAGTGCTGGCCCCCGGCATCGAGGACCTGCTTGCCTCTGCCAGCGTCACCGGCCGGGACATCGACGCGATCGTGACAGGTGTGGGCCCCGGCCCGTTCACCGGCCTGCGCTCAGGGATCGCGACAGCCCGGACGCTCGCGTTCGTCTGGGATAAACCGCTGTACGGGCTGATGAGCCTGGACGCCGTGGCACTGGAAGTGGCTGAGTCCACCGATGCCGCGGCCGAATTCCTGGTGGTCACGGATGCCCGGCGCAAAGAGGTCTACTGGGCGCGGTACAGCCTCGCCGACGGCCAGTTGCCGCAGCTCGAGGACGGCCCGCACGTCAGCTTCGCGGCCGACTTGCCGGACCTCCCGGCCTACGGCGCCGGCGCCGGACTCTACAGTGACGTGCTGCGCGCAGACCCGGGCTTCAGCAACGAACAACCGGACGCCCTCTACCTCGGACAGTTCGCCTTGGCCCGGCTGGCAGCCGGCGGGCAGCTGCTCGACTCCACACCCTTGTACCTCCGCGAATCCGACGCCCAGGTCCCCGGCCCACGGAAGCGGGCCCTGTGAGCATGCCGACCAGCGCTGACGGAGTGGTTTTCCGGGACATGACCCTGGAGGACGTGCCCGCCGTGAACGCCCTCGAACAGCGGCTGTTCCCGGCTGACGCATGGCCGCTGCACATGTTCCTGTCCGAACTGTCCCAGCACGAAACGCGCCGGTACCTGGTGGCGGAAAGCGGCGGGGACATTGTGGGCTACGCCGGCCTGATGTGCATCGAGCCCATCGCGGACGTCCAGACCATCGCCGTCGTGCCTGAATTCGAGGGCCTGGGCATCGGCTCAACGCTCCTGACCCGGCTGATCACGGAAGCCCGGCTCCGCGGGGCGGCGGACGTCCTCCTGGAGGTGCGCGCGGACAACCCCCGGGCCCAGCAGCTGTACGTGCGGTTCGGCTTCGAGCAGATCCACGTCCGCCGCAGGTATTACCGCGACGGCGTTGACGCCGTTATTATGCGGCTCCAGCTGGCCCCCGAAGGCACAGCGCCGGACCCCGACCCCGCACCAGCCCCCGATCCCACAACAGAAGCAGGCCAGGCATGAACCGCTCGCAGCCCCTGGTGCTGGGCATCGAATCCTCCTGCGACGAAACCGGCGTCGGCATTGTTCGCGGCACCACGCTGCTGACCAACACGGTGTCCTCCTCGATGGACGAGCACGTCCGCTTCGGCGGCGTGATCCCCGAGATCGCCTCCCGCGCACACCTTGACGCCTTTGTGCCCACCCTGCGCCAGGCTTTGGCGGACGCCGACGTAACGCTGGAGGACGTGGATGCCCTTGCCGTCACCTCCGGGCCCGGGCTTGCGGGCGCACTGATGGTGGGGGTCTGCGCCGCGAAGGCACTGGCCGTGGCCACTGGCAAGCCGCTGTATGCCATCAACCACCTGGTGGCGCATGTCGGCGTCGGACTGCTGGACGGAAACCCCGACGGCGGTGCTGCCGCCGGCCGTTCCGCCACTCTTGCGGTTGGGCTCGGCCACGGCGGCCGTCTCCCGGAGAACCTGGGCGCCCTGCTGGTCTCCGGCGGGCACACCGAAATCCTGAAGATCAACAGCATCACCAGCGACGTCCAGCTTCTCGGCTCCACTATCGACGACGCCGCCGGCGAAGCGTACGACAAAGTGGCCCGCATCCTGGGCCTCGGCTACCCGGGCGGCCCGGCCATCGACAAGCTGGCCCGCACCGGTAACCCCAAAGCCATCCGGTTCCCGCGCGGCCTCAGCCAGCCCAAGTACATGGGCACCGCCGAGGAGCCTGGAAAACACCGCTACGACTGGTCCTTCAGCGGCCTGAAGACGGCGGTGGCGCGGTGCGTCGAGCAGTTCGAGGCCCGTGGTGAGGATGTGCCGGTGGCCGACATCGCCGCAGCCTTCCAGGAAGCGGTGGTGGACGTGATCACGTCCAAGGCCGTCCTGGCCTGCCTCGAGAACGGCATCAAAGACGTTCTATTGGGCGGGGGAGTGGCGGCCAACTCCAGGCTGCGCGAACTCACCGGCCAGCGCTGTGCGTCCGCCGGAATCAGACTCCACGTGCCGCCGCTTGACCTGTGCACGGACAACGGTGCCATGGTGGCGGCCCTCGGTGCGCAGCTGGTGATGGCCGGGATCGGGCCCAGCGGTATCCGCTTCGCCCCGGACTCCTCGATGCCGGTCACCGCGGTGTCACTCCCCGCCGGTGGTTGAGCCTGTCTAAACCGAACCTGTCGAAACCCCACTTGCTCTATCAGTTGTGGTCCCTAAACCACAGGTTTAGCTACTCGAACGGATAGAGCAACGGGGGGATTTAGCCCGTCGGCCCGTTCCGCATCTGCTTGACCAGGTCCAGCACCACGGCCTGCAGGTCGCCGCCGTGCTCGGCAGCGACGCGGCGCTGCCGCTGGTACCCTGCGCCGCGGCGGATAATCTTCTCGACGTCGGCCAGTTCGTCGGGGCAGCCGAGCTTCGCTGCCACCGGCTCAAGCCGGTTCAGGGTCTCCATGACGTGGTCGGTGACCAGCTGTTCGTTGCCGGCCGCGTCGAGGATGATGATGGCCTCCATGCCGTAGCGGGCGGCACGCCACTTGTTCTCCTGGATGTGCCACGGCGGCATGGTGGGGATGGTGCCGCCGTTGTCCAGGGTGGTGGAAAATTCATCCACCAGGCACTGGGTGAGCGCGGCAATCGCGCCCACCTCCTCCAAGGTGGCCAGGCCGTCGCAGATGCGCATTTCGATGGTGCCAAGGTTGGGAACGGGCCGGATGTCCCAGCGGATCTCGGACAGGGTGTCGATCACGCCGGTGGTGAACATGTCCTGGACATAGGACTCGTATTCGTCCCAGGACGGGAACTGGAAGGGCAGGCCCGCCGTCGGCAGCTGCTGGAACATCAGGGCGCGGTGCGATGCGTAGCCGGTGTCCTCGCCGCCCCAGAACGGGCTCGACGCCGAGAGCGCCTGGAAATGCGGGAAATAATTGACCAAGCCGTCCAGCACGGGAAGTGCCTTTTCGCGCCGGTCCAGGCCTACGTGGACGTGCACGCCGTAGATGACCATCTGCCGGCCCCACCACTGGGTGCGGTCGATCAGCTTGGCATACCGGGCCTTGTCCGTCACGGGCTGCAGCTGCGGCGGGCTGAACGGGTGGCTGCCGGCGCAGAAAACCTCCACGCCCATGGGGTCGGTGATTTCGCGCACCGCGGCCAGGGACCGGCTGAGGTCTTCTTTGGCTTCGGCGGCGGTCTCGCAGATGCCGGTGACCAGTTCCACGGTGTTGAGCAGGAGTTCCTGCTTGATGTGCGGGTGTTCGTCGTCTTCGTTGAGTTCGGGGTGCTTGGCAACCACGCCGCTGAGCACTTCGTTGGCCACTGATGCCAGTTCGCCGGTCTGGCCGTCCACCAGGGCAAGCTCCCATTCCACACCAAGAGTTGATTGCTTCGATGAAGCGAAATCAATCTTCATGCGTTCCCCTAACTGTTCAGATATCCCTGGGCACGCGCCGCATTCAAGTCTAATGCAGGGGTAGCATCGTCTTGATGGCCTTGTTCCTGTGGACCCGTGACAGTATTCACAAAACCACCCTGCTTATTGCGGCCGCTGCCGTGGCCGCCCTGACTGCCTGCACGGCAGTTCCCGCCACCGCCCCGGCGACCTCCGGCCCTGCGCCGGACTCAACCCCGGAATCAGAGCGGCCAAAGACGGCACCTCCGTCCGCTTCTCCCTCACCTGACCCCAGGCTGCTGCCGCTGGGCTGGGGCCCCGAGCAGCGGGACCAGAGTGCTGCCGCAGCGGCCGTGGCGGCGATGTCGGTCGAGGAGAAGGCCGGTCAGGTGCTGATGCCCGTGTACGCCGGTACCGACGTCGAAGCCCAGGCCGCCACCATTGAACGCCTCCATCTGGCCGGGTCCATCATCATGGGCGACAACATCCCGCTTGACGCGCGGGGTCAGGCGGATCCGGCTGCCATGACTGCTGTCAACGCCCGGCTGGCCCAGGCCACCAAGGCCGACGGCAGGCCTTGGCCCGGGCTCATCGGCGTGGACCAGGAGGGCGGGATTGTGGCGCGGCTGGGTGCGCCCCTGACCGAATGGCCAACGGCCCTGAGCTACGGAGCCGCAGGCAATGTGCCGCTCACCAACGAGGCCGGCCGGGCCCTGGCGGCGGAGATCGGGTCGCTGGGCTTTACCGTGGACTTCGCGCCCGTTGCTGACGTGACCATCGGCCCCGCTGATCCAACCATCGGTGCCCGGTCCATGTCCGGCAACCCGGACGCAGCTGGAGCGCTGGCAGTGGCGTTCTCACAGGGCATGGAGGAGGCCGGCGTCCTGCCGGCCCTGAAACATTTCCCGGGTCACGGCTCCGTCACTGTTGACTCGCACCAGGACCTTCCGGTGCAGCCCGCGGGTATCGCGGAGCTCGAGGCCCGGGACTGGAAGCCGTTCCGGGCAGCCATCGCCGCCGGTGTGCCCATGGTCATGACCGGGCACATCGCCGTACCGGCCCTGGAACCAGGCGTCCCGGCGTCGTTGTCCGGCCCCACCTATGCTGCGCTGCGCGGCATGGGCTTCAAGGGTGTGGCGGTGACCGATGCCCTTAACATGGGCGCAGTCCAGCAGCAATACCCGGGCGGCTCCGCAGCAACGGCGGCGCTCGCCGCGGGCGCGGACCTGCTCCTGATGCCCACGGACGTGGGGCAGGCCCACGCAGCCATCGTTAGCGCTGTCGCGGCCGGAACACTGCCGGCGGCCCGCCTGGACGAAGCAGCTGTCCGCGTGGCCACCATGATGACCTGGCGCGGCCGCGTCACGTCGCCGCCTGCCGGGTCGGCCCCCGCCAGCGCCGCCCCCGGCAGCGGCGGGGACATCTCGGCGCGGGTCTCCGCGGCCGCCGTCACGGTGCTGTCCGGACACTGCGGCGCGCCAATCGTCGAGGGAAGCCTCCGGATCGCCGGCGGATCAGCGCAGGACCGGGCACGGTTTGAGGCTGCCGCGGCGAAGGTCGGGCTCGGCACCGGGGCGGGCCCCCTGGTCAGCCTCATCGGCTACGCCGGTCGGCCGGTTGGGGGCGATATCGCCGTGGCACTGGATGCGCCGTGGCCGCTGCAGGATTCCACTGCCCCGGTGAAGATTGCGCTGTACGGCCGCACGCCTGGCGCTTTTGACGCCCTCGTTGCCGTGCTGGCAGGGAAGGCGACTGCCCCGGGAAAGCTGCCCGCCGCCGTCGGAAGCTATCCGGCCGGGACGGGCTGCCCGTAACGAAAAGCACCCACCCCAACTAGGTAGCGCTATCTGTCGTTTTGAGGTCTCAAAACGACAGATAGCGCTACCCAGTTGGGGGAACGCGTTTAATGGACAGGTGCCCATTCTGAATAAAGACATGACCCTGTGTATTTCGCTGTCGGCCCGGCCCAGCAACAACGGGACCCGGTTCCACAACCACCTCTACGACCAGCTGGACCTGAACTGGATCTACAAGGCCTTCGCCCCCACCGACCTGGCCCAGGCGATCGCCGGCGTCAGGGGCCTGGGAATCCGCGGCTGCGCGGTGTCCATGCCGTACAAGGAGGACGTGATGGCCCTCGTGGATGAGCTGGATCCTTCCGCTAAAGCCATCGATTCGGTCAACACAATCGTGAACACCGACGGGCGTCTGTTGGCCTACAACACCGACTACACCGCCATCGAGCAGCTCCTCGCAAGCAACGCCGTGCCCACGGACTACTCGGTGCTGGTCCAAGGCGCCGGCGGCATGGCCAAGGCCACCGTCGCGGCCCTGCGGGACGCCGGCTTCACGGACGTCACCGTCATCGCCCGGAACGAAGACACGGGCCGGGCGCTCGCAGAGCAGTACGGGTTCCAGTGGCGGGCAACGCTCGACGGCGGCACAGCGGACCTGATCATCAACGTCACGCCTATCGGTATGGCAGGCGGCCCGGAAGTGGAATCGCTGTCCTTCCCGGAAGATGCGATCGCCGCAGCCAAAGTGGTGTTCGACGTCGTGGCGCTGCCTGCGGAGACGCCGCTGATCAAGGCGGCCCGCGCGGCCGGGAAACAGGTCATCACGGGCGCCGAGGTGGCCACCATTCAGGCGCTCGAGCAGTTTGTGCTTTACACCGGCGTCCGGCCCACCGACGAGCAGGTCCGGGCCGCCGAGGACTTTATGCGCGCCCAGTAGGACGCGCCAGTAGGACAACGTTTAGACAGGTTCCACCGAGATGGCCACCCGGTCCTCCCCAATGCGGGTCAGGACCAGGGTGGCTGTTTTTTGTCCGGCCTTCTTCCCGGCACCCTTGCTTCCGGCGAACAGCTGCTTGCGGAGTTCCTCCGGCGTGACCGAGGTGCCGCGCTTTTTGATGTCCAGCACCGTGATGCCGTTTTCCTTCACCCAGGCCTTGAGCGCCTTGACGTTGTACGGCATCACTTCGAGGACCTTGTAGGCGCGGGCGAACGGCGTGTCCACCAGCTCCGGAGCGCAGATGTAGGCGATGTGCTCGTCCAGCAGGTGCCCGCCCAGTTGAAGCGCGACGTCGGCCACCAGGCCGGCGCGGATCACCGCGCCATCGGGCTCATACAGATAGCCCTCTGCCGGACCCACCGGCGCGGCCGGACCGCCGTCGAAGTCTTCAGCGCTGGTCAGCTCCGCCGCACCCTGCGGTCCGAGCAGCAGCGCCGCGCGGCGGATTCCGGGCCGGCGCACGGAGTTGAACCACAGGGCCACCTCGGTGACGTCGCCGCCCACCGATACCCACTGCGCCTCGCAGCCGGCGGGAACCGACTCGTGCGGCATGCCGGGGCCCATTTTGACGCCAACGGCGCGCCCGGTGGCGGCGAGCGATTCCACAAAGGACAGCGGCGGCGAAAACGCCTCAGGATCCCAGATCCGTTTGGTACCCGAGGTGGAGGTGACCCGGCGTGCGGGATCCAGCCAGACGCCGTCGACCCCGTCCAACGGGACGGTGGTGGCGTCCGAATGCACCACGGTGGCGTTGGGGAAGGGAATCAGGTTGACCGTGGCGCAGGCGGCCGTGGTTTCGTCCATTTCCACGGCCGTGACCGTGATGTCCATCGATGCCAGAGCCAGGGAGTCCGCGGCAAGGCCGCACCCGAGGTCGGCCACGTGGCGGACGCCGGCCTGCGCAAAGCGCTCGGCATGCCGGGCGGCAACAGTGAGACGCGTGGCCTGTTCCAGCCCCGCCTGCGTGAAGAGCATGCTCCGGGCGAACTCGCCGAACTTCAGCTCGGCCTTGGTGCGCAGCCGGGACTGGGTGAGGACGGCGGAGACCAGTGCGGGGGAGTGCCCGGCCTTGCGGAGGGCCGCGTTGACCTCAAAGGCCTTGTCCTCGCGGTACGGGCCCAGGGACGCCAGGAGCTCCCAGCCTTCGCTCGTGAGCAGTGGGGCGATCTGGTCCTGCGGTGCTTGAGCCATGGGTTCAAGCCTAGTGGAGGTAGCCCGGCGGCCAGTTCCCGCTAGGGTTGAAGGCATGGAAGACAGCGCAGGCCCCCAGCCGTCCGGACTACCCCAAGCAAGAAAGCCGGACCTGGTGAAGTTTGCCCGCCCCGCGCTGATTGCAGGATCCGCAGTGGCCGTGGTCTGCGTCGCGCTGCTGGTAATCATCCTCTTCCTGGACACGTTCAACGCCACCGTCTACTCCGTGGGCGGCAAGAACATCCAGGACGCCACGGACGAGGCACAGGAGATCCGCAGCCTCTACGCCGGGGCGCGCATAGGCGGCATCATCCTGCTGGTGGTCTCGCTGCTGGCTGCCGTGGGCGGCGCCGTGGTGCTGTACCTGCGGCGGGGCACCGTTGAGGGAGGGGACGACGGCGACGAGGACGTCGATCTCGAGGACCTGACCGGCCGGTAACAGCTGTTCGCCGGAGACATAATTCTGGCACTCGCCTTGACCGAGTGCTAACCAATACATAGAGTCATCATTAGCACTCTCCCTAGGAGGGTGCTAACACATGAAGAGCTGCCAGCCAGGCTGCTGCCGGCACCGCGACGACGGTTTGCCAGCCACGGCGAAGCAGCTCAACTGTCCATGAATTTGCTGACGTAGAAGGAGAGGTCCGAGTGTCGGTCTCTATTAAGCCTCTTGAGGATCGTATTGTTGTCCGCCCGCTCGAAGCCGAGCAGACCACGGCTTCCGGCCTGGTTATCCCGGACTCCGCGCAGGAGAAGCCGCAGGAAGGCGAAGTTGTTGCAGTAGGCCCCGGCCGCTTTGACGACAACGGCAACCGCGTTCCGATCGATGTTGCCGTTGGCGACGTTGTTATCTACTCCAAGTACGGCGGAACTGAAGTCAAGACCGGTGGCACCGAGTACCTCGTGCTCTCCGCCCGCGACGTTCTGGCGATCGTCGTAAAGTAACTCTTTGGATCCCCGTGCTGCTGTTCCGTCCCTGACCGAACAACAGTGCGGGGTTCTGTCTTTGAAAGGACAAAACCATGGCAAAGCAGCTTGCGTTTAACGACGCTGCACGCCGGTCGCTTGAAGCCGGCATCGATAAGCTCGCCAACACTGTCAAGGTGACGCTCGGCCCCCGCGGCCGCAACGTTGTCCTCGACAAAAAGTGGGGGGCACCCACCATCACCAATGACGGCGTCACCATCGCCCGCGAAATTGAGCTTGATGACCCGTTTGAGAACCTTGGCGCCCAGCTGGCCAAGGAAGTAGCCACCAAGACCAACGATGTTGCCGGCGACGGTACCACCACGGCCACTGTGCTCGCCCAGGCCCTGGTCAAGGAAGGCCTGCGCAACGTTGCTGCGGGCGCTGCTCCCAGCCAGATCAAGCGCGGCATCGAGGTTTCCGTGGAAGCCATTGCAGCCCGCCTGCTCGAGAACGCACGCCCGGTTGAAGGCACCCAGGTTGCCAGCGTGGCAGCAATCTCGGCCCAGAGCGACGAAATCGGCGAGCTCCTCGCCGAGGCATTCGGCAAGGTCGGCAAGGATGGTGTGATCACCATCGAGGAGTCCTCCACCACGCAGACCGAGCTGGTCCTCACCGAAGGCATGCAGTTCGACAAGGGCTACCTGTCCCCGTACTTCGTGACCGACTCCGAACGCCAGGAAGCCGTCCTCGAAGACGCCCTCATCCTGATCAACCAGGGCAAGATCTCCTCCGTGCAGGACTTCCTGCCGCTGCTGGAGAAGGCGCTGCAGAGCTCCAAGCCGCTCTTCATCATTGCCGAAGACGTTGAGGGAGAGGCCCTGTCCACACTGATCGTCAACCGCATCCGCGGCACGCTGAACGTTGTTGCCGTGAAGGCTCCGGGCTTCGGCGACCGCCGCAAGGCCATGCTGCAGGACATCGCCACCCTCACCGGTGCGCAGGTCATCTCCGCGGAACTGGGCCTCAGCCTGGATTCGGTTGGCCTTGAGGTGCTGGGTACCGCCCGGCGCATCACGGTCACCAAAGACAACACCACCATCGTTGACGGCGCCGGTTCCGCAGAAGACGTCGCGGCCCGGGTTTCCCAGCTGCGCGCCGAGCTGACCCGCACCGACTCCGACTGGGACCGCGAAAAGCTCCAGGAGCGCCTGGCCAAGCTGGCCGGCGGCATCGGTGTCATCAAGGTCGGCGCAGCCACCGAGGTTGAGCTGAAGGAAAAGAAGCACCGCATCGAAGATGCAGTGTCCTCCACCCGCGCAGCCCTCGAAGAAGGCATCGTGGCCGGTGGCGGTTCCGCACTGATCCACGCACTGAAGGCCCTCGACGAGGACCCTGCAGTCAAGGCCCTCGAAGGCGACGCCGCCGCTGCTGTGGGCATCGTCCGCCGCGCGCTGGTCCAGCCGCTTCGCTGGATCGCCCAGAACGCCGGTTTCGACGGCTACGTTGTCACCGCCAAGGTTGCCGAGCTCGAAACCAACAACGGCTTCAACGCCAAGACGGGCGAGTACGAGGACCTGATCGCCGCCGGCGTCATCGACCCGGTCAAGGTCACCCGTGCAGCCCTGCGCAACGCGGCATCCATTGCTGCGCTGGTTCTCACCACCGAGACCCTCGTAGTGGAGAAGCCCGCAAACGAAGACGAGCACGCAGGCCACAGCCACTAGTCCCTACCGTCTCCTTCACCTCGCTTCGCTCGGTCAGGGAACCCGGACGGCGTGGGCCCACCACGGTCTCCGCATAAAGAACCGGTCCAGCCTCCGCTGGGCCGGTTTTTTTGTGCCACAAACCATTCGCGGCCCGCTTTTCCCGTCTACGCGCCCTACGCGCCCGGTGTCGTCTGGAGTGGCAGACTGGTCCCATGTTGCTCGATGAGCTCGTGAAAACCACGGATGCCGTCGCGTCGACCCGCTCCAGACTTGCGAAGGTCGACGCACTGGCCGATCTACTGCGCCGGCTGGAGCCCGTGGACATCGCGGCGGCCGTCGGCTTGCTCATCGCCAAGCCGCGACAGGGCCGGGTAGGGATCGGCTGGCGCGGCATGGCGGCTGCCATGGGGGAGCCGGCCGCCGAGCCGAGTCTTACTGTCGCCGACCTCGACGCTGCGCTGGATCGGCTGCTTGTCACCGCAGGCGCTGGATCAGCGGCGGAGCGCGCCGCGACCCTCCGGTTGCTCACCGAGGCAGCCACCGAGCGGGAGCAAGCTTTCATCGCGGGCGTGCTGCTCGGCGAACTGCGTACCGGCGCGCTTGAGGGGGTACTGACGGATGCCGTTGCCCGCGCCGCAGATCGGCCCGTCGACGCCGTGCGCCGCGCCGCGATGCTCTCCGGCGATCTCGGCGGGACCGCCCTGCTGGCGATCACGGGCACGGCGGCCCAGCTTGACGCCGTCGGCCTCGTCGTCGGCCGTCCGGTGCAGCCCATGCTCGCCGCAACCGCGGCCAGCGCCAGGGCGGCGCTGGAGGTCACGGGGGAGGCCTCCGTGGAGTACAAGCTCGACGGCGCCCGCATCCAGGTGCATCGTGTCGGCGACAATGTGCGCATCTACACCCGCACGCTGGCCGAGGTGACCCACCGGCTGCCCGAGGTGGTGGAAGTGGTGCGCGGGCTGCCGGTGCGCGATGTGATCCTCGACGGCGAAACCCTCGCCCTCGACGAGGACGGCGGCCCGCGACCGTTCCAGGAGAGCATGTCGCGGTTCGGAGCGGATGCGGCGCGCGCCACCGTGCTGCATCCGTGGTTCTTCGACGTGCTGCACATCGACGGGCGCGACCTGCTCGACGAGCCGCTGTCCACGCGCATCGGCGTGCTCGAGCGCATCGCCCCAGAGCACCGGATCCCGGGGGAGATCACGGCGGATGCAGACGTTGCTGAGAGAGTGTCGCGCGATGCGCTCACCGCGGGCCACGAGGGCGTGGTGGTGAAGGCGGTCGGATCGGCCTACGCGGCCGGGCGGCGTGGCTCCAACTGGATCAAGGTGAAGCCGGTGCTCACCTACGACCTGGTGGTGCTCGCCTGCGAGTGGGGGTCAGGCCGGCGGACAGGGCTGCTGTCGAACCTGCACCTCGGAGCCTTCGACCCGGCCGGCGAGTTCGGCGAACCCGGCGGCTACGTGATGGTGGGCAAGACATTCAAGGGCCTCACCGACGCGATGCTGCGCTGGCAGACCGAGATCTTCCAAGAGCTCGAGGTGCGGCGCACGGCGGGCACAGTATGGATCGAGCCAGTCACCGTGGTCGAGGTCGCGATCGACGGCGTGCAGCGTTCCCCGCGCTATCCCGGCGGAATCGCGCTGCGATTCGCACGCGTCAAGCGCTACCGCGAGGACAAGACGGCGTCGGAGGCCGACACCATTCAGACGCTGCGCGCGCTGCTGCGTTCGTAGCTTGTGCCGGTTCTCCAGCGGGCGTACCGTGGCGCTTAAGTACCGCCACGCCCAGCGTGCGCGGGCCAACAGGTTGGGCGGTTGGTGTCCGAAAGGGGCCAGATGTCAGCTGAAACGGGCATTGACCAGGGCAGGTCAGCCTTCCAGGAACATCGCTGGACCGAGGCCTACCAGACCTTCCGTGAAGCCGATAAGCGCGCCGGGTTAACGGCTGCCGACCTCGAACGGCTGGCTACGGCCGAGATTCTGACCGGTGAAAGCGCCACAGGGCTGGAGTCCCTCACCCGTGCCCACGAGGAGTACCTGGTGATGGGCGACGCCGAGGGTGCCGCACGGTGCGCGGGCTGGATGGGCATGCAACTGATGTTCCTGGGGGAGCCTGCCCGGGCCGGAGGGTGGTTTGCCCGCGGCCAGCGGCTCGTGGATGAACTGGCCGAGCCCAGCGCGGTCCAGGGCTTGCTGCTTGTGCCGATGGGACTGGGCAAACTTTACGGCGGTGATCCGGCGGGCGCACTGCAGGCTTTCTCCCGCGTTGCCGAATTCGGCCAGCGGTTCCACGACAAGGACCTGTCCGCGCTGGGCCTCCTCGGCACGGGACAGGCCACCCTGATGCTTGGTCACCCTGACAAGGGACTCGAGATGTTCGACGAGGTCATGGTGGCTGTCACGGCAGGTGAACTCTCCCCGATCCCGTCGGGGATTATCTACTGCGCAGTCATCGGCAACTGCCACCTGGTCTTCGATCTGGAGAGGGCCCTGGAATGGACGGCTGCCCTGGACCGCTGGTGCAGTGCACGCCCTGACATGGTGTCGTTCAGCGGCCAGTGCCAGTCGCACCGCGCCGAACTCTTCATGCTCCATGGGGCCTGGGACGAGGCGCAGATGGCGGCTGCGGCTGCCCAGGGACTTGCCGTAAGGGGTGATCCCCAGGCGCTTTACGGAGGCTACTACCAGCAGGGGGAGGTGGAACGGCTGAGTGGAAAACTGGACCACGCCGAAGCTTCCTACCGGCAGGCTGCCCAGTCCGGCTATGAGCCACAGCCTGGCCTCGCGCTGCTCTGGCTTGCCCGTGGAAATGCGCAACAGGCACAAGCGATGATCCGTAGGGCAGCTGCCGCGGCAGACGTCGCAACCCGCCGGAACATGCTGCCGGCACTGGTGGAGATCGAGCTGGTTGCCTCCGACCTGGAAGCCGCGCGGCAAGGTTTTCAGGAGCTGGAAGCCCTGGCCAGTGAATGCTCTATGCCCATGATCCGGGCCGTTGCCGGCCAGGCGGACGGCGCGGTCCGGCTGGCCGACGGCGACCCCTCCGCTGCCCTGAAACCACTCCGGGAGGCGTGGAGGCTGTGGCAGGAGCTCGGTGTTCCGTACGAGGCGGCGCGCTGCCAGGCGCTGGCCGGCAGTGCCTGCCGCGCACTTGGCGATGAGGCCTCCGCGCTGATGTACCTGGAGGCCGCCCACGCTGCGCTATTGGACCTGGGCGCGGCGCCGGCGGCAACCTGGGCGGCGTCGCTGCTGCACGAAGGCATGTTGGACAGCGGGGCCACGCCAGGCACGGCGGGTCTCCTCACCCGCCGCGAGCTTGAAGTCCTTCAGATGGTGGCAACCGGAAAGAGCAATCGGGCCATCGCCGGCGAGCTCTACCTGAGCGAAAAGACCGTAGCCCGGCACGTCAGCAACATCTTCCTGAAACTGGGCCTGTCGTCACGGTCAGCCGCCACCAGCTATGCCTATGAACACGGGCTCGCAGGCTGACGGCCCACATAGGACCGCTCTGGCCTACATAGAAATACCCAGCCGCGCCGTGGCTGAAGTTGCATGATTCGGCCGACGCGGCCACCAGCTGCGCGGCCATAGCCTCAAAGCATGAACCTTCCAGTCCTTGCCGGCACACTTTCCACGGTGCTGTTCGCCGTGGGAATGCTGCCGATGCTGGTCAAGGCGGCCCGGACGAAGAATCTGGCTTCCTACAGCCTCGGGAACCTGATGCTGACCAACGTGGCCAACGCGGTCCACTCCGTCTACGTCTTCAACCTCCCCGCCGGACCCATCTGGGCCCTGCACCTGGCCTACCTCCTGGCATCCGCGCTGATGCTGGCATGGTGGCTCCGGTACCGGGACGACGGACAGGACAGCCGGGCGGGCCAGCCTCCGGAAGGCTCAGCCATCACCATCCCCTCGGATATCAAAGGAGAACAGCCATGAATAACAATGGTGTGACCGGAACGCTGGACACCCTGATCATCGGTGGCGGGCAAGCAGGCCTTGCCCTGGGCCACTACCTGAAAGAGCAGAACCGGACGTTCCTCATCCTGGACGCACATCCAAGAACCGGCGACGCCTGGCGCCAGCGTTGGGATTCGCTCCGCGTCTTTACGCCCGCAAAATACGACGGACTGCCGGGAATGCCGTTCCCGGCGGACCCGCTGTCCTTCCCCACCAAGGATGACGTTGCCGGATACCTTGAGGGCTACGCCGCAAGGCTCCACCTGCCCGTCCTCAATGGTGTGCGGGTAGAACGCCTGTGGCGGGAGGGGGACCGCTTCGTCGCCGCTTCCAACGGCCGGCGCTGGGAGGCGCACAACGTGGTGGTGGCCACCGGCTCCAGCCAAGCGCCGAAAATACCGGACTTCGCTGCGGAACTGGACCCCGCCGTCGTCCAGTTCCATTCCAGTGAGTACCGCAACCTCGGGCAGCTGGAGGAGGGCCCAGTCCTGGTATTGGGGCTGGGGAACTCGGGAGCGGAGATTGGCCTGGAAGTGTCCCGGACGCATCCCACTATCGTGGCCGGCAAGCCCGGCGGCAAGCCCGGCGGTGAGATTCCGGTGAAGCACGGCCGCGCGGCGGCCCGTTACGTCCTGCCGGTGGTGCGGTTCGTCGGACTCCACGTCCTCACCCTCAACAACCCGATCGGCCGCAAAGCTGCACCGTCCTTCACAGCCCACGCGGCGCCCCTGATCAGGACGAAGTCCAAGGACCTGGCCGCCGCTGGCGTGAGGCTCGTGCCGCGGGTTGCCGGGGTGGAGAATGGGTTGCCGGTCCTCGCGGACGGGACCCGGCTTGAGGTCTCGAATGTGATCTGGTGCACCGGGTTCCGGGATGATTTCGGCTGGATGGATCCGGTAATGCTCGACGGCGGCGCGCTGCCCAGACAGCGGCGCGGCGTGGCACTTGATACGCCTGGGCTGTTCTTCCTGGGCCAGGAATTTATGTATGCGGCATTTTCGGCAACGTTGCCCGGGGCATGCCGCGATGCGCGCTACCTGGCCGGCAGGATCCCGGTTCCGGTCACCCGCGAGTCCGCGTCAGCTGCCATCTGAGGCGCCGGGCGGCGGCTTCGGGCAAGCGCCGGGAAACCAGCCGGTAGAAGACCAGCACCAGAACTGCCGCCGCCACGATGCCCATCAGGTTGAGCGCCAGCTGCAGGGCCGACCCCGTTGCTTTCTCAAACTCGCCCAGCACGAGTGCCACGGCCACAAACCCGGCAGCAGGAACTGTGGTCACGGAGATGAAGACACCGATGAGTGCCGCTGACCGCCGGCTGATGACGGACAGCATGCCCGCCGTGCCGGCCAGAACGGCCACGATCAGGGAATAGGGTCCCGGGTGGTAAATGAACTCCACCGCAGACCCTGTGTCCAGGGTGTTGTCCGCGAAGAGGCCCAGTGCCGCGGAGACCCACGTGGTCAAGGCCGCCAGCAGCATGGCCAGCGGGAATCCTAGACCAAGCGCCAGGGCAGCACGCCGGCCGAGTGCCCACTGGCGCCGGGCCAAGGCCACTGCCAGCGCCGCCAGGGGGCCGAACTCCGGCCCCACGGCCATCGCCCCCACGATGGCAATGGTGGAATTCGTCACGATGCCGATGGCGGCGAGCTGCGTGGCCAGTATCAGGAAGGCAAGATAGCTCCACGTGAGCCGGGAGTCCTCGCCCGTGTGGCGGGTGACCTCGTCCCAGATCAAGGCGTCTGCGCCGTCTCCGGGGGCAGACGCCTCCGCTTTGTCCGCGCGCCGGGACAGGACGAGTTCCGGCATGGAGATGGCAATGGATCCCACCTCCTGCGCCTTCAGGACGTGGAGTTTCTCAAGCAGTTTCTCCACCGCTTCCCTGGCAACCTGGACGTCGATGACATCGCCCCGCGGCGACACGGATGCTCCCGGAAAGAGCGCTACCTCGGCGGTTCCCGTGTGCTCCTTGCAAGCATCCAGCGTGACTGCCGACAGTTCACTGGGCACACAGATCCGCAGCTGGACAATCACATGGTCTCCCTTCGCTGGCCTGTGGCCAGCATAGTTTGTGGCACGCTCCGACGGGGCTCGAAGGCCGCCGCAGATTGGCCATCGGCCGTGCGGCTCCGTAAGCTTGATGCTTTGCTTACCCGCTTGGAGAGGTCCTCTGTGTCCAGTGCACCAGCCGAGGCTGCCACGCGCATTGCCCTGGACGCAAAGACCGGCCCGCGGAAGCCTGCCCGGAAACCGACCTTCCGTCCCGAAGTCCAAGGCCTCCGCGCGCTCGCCGTCCTGATGGTGGTGACCTACCATGTGTGGCTTGGCCGGGTGTCCGGCGGGGTGGATATCTTCCTCCTGATCTCGGCCTTCCTGCTGACGCTGTCCTTCGTCCGGAAGGTGGAGGCCGGCACCTCCCTCAATCTCCTTCGGCACTGGCTGCACCTCTTCAAGCGGCTGCTGCCGGCCGCCGTCGTGGTGATCCTCGGGGTCCTGGCAGGCACGTGGCTAGTCCTCCCGCAAGGCCGCTGGCCCGTCATCCTTGACCAGGCCTGGGCGGCGCTGCTGTACCGGCAGAACTGGCTGCTGGCGGACACCGCCGTGGACTACTACGCCCAGGACCACGCCGCGGCGAGCCCCCTGCAGCACTTCTGGTCCCTGTCCATCCAAGGACAGGTTTTTATCCTGTGGCCTCTTCTCTTCGCCGCTTCCGCTGTTGTGTGGCGGCTCCTCCGGCACCGGTTCAACGCCAGCTATCGGGCCGTGGTGGCAGCCGCGTTCGCCGGCATCCTGGTTGCCTCGCTCGCGTTCTCGATTGACCAGACGGCCACAAACCAGGCCTACGCCTACTTCGACACCCGGACGCGGCTCTGGGAATTTGCGCTGGGCTCGCTGCTGGCACTTGGCCTGCCGCACCTGAAGCCCGGGAAGTACCTGCGTGTGGTGCTCGGCTGGGCCGGCCTGGTGGCCATGGCCTCCTGTGGACTGCTGCTGACCGTGGACCGGGCGTTCCCCGGATTCGTGGCACTGTGGCCCACGCTGGCTGCCGCGGCGATCATTGTGGCCGGGCAGAGCGGGAGCCGGTTTGGTGTGGACCGCCTCCTGAGCTGGAAGCCGCTGGTTTCCCTGGGGGACAACTCCTACGCCCTCTATTTGTGGCACTGGCCCATCCTGGTGCTTGCGCTGGCCGCTACCGGCGTCGAGGCACCCAACCTCATCCAGGGCGCCGCGATCATCGCCGTCTCGGTGGTCCTGGCCGTCCTCACCACGCGCTTTGTGGAAAAACCGCTCCGCGAGTGGCACTGGCCGCAGGTGCGCACCTGGCGCACCGCCGTCGTCGTGGTTGCCTGCTGTGCCCTGCTGGCCGGACCGGTTGCGGTCTGGCAGACAAGCCTTACCGCGGAGGAAGCTGCCACTGCCGCCCAGCCCCGCGAGCTGTCGCCGGGAGCGGCCCTGCTGACCCCCGGTAACGCCGGAGCACCGGCACCGCAGGGCAGGATCATTCCTGGTCCCACCGCCCTGGACAACGACTGGGCCGGAATCCACCAGGCCTGTACGGGAGCGAATGCCACCGGGGACCCTGTCCTTGAAGGTTGCCGGCAGGCGCTCCCAGAAGGCGAACCCACCAAACGGATCGTTGTGCTGGGCGATTCCCATGCCCAGCAGTATCTGGCCGCCTTGGCACCCATCGCGGAAGCCCGCGGCTGGGCGCTGGTCACCCTGCTGATGCCGGCCTGCCGGTTCGGGGCCGAATCCGAGAGCCGGACTGCCGAATGCAACGCCTACAACCGGGCCAGCGCAGCGTACGTGCTGGAGCACCGGCCGGATGCCGTCTTCACCGTGGCCACCCTGACCCATGAGGAAGCCCCGTTCGAGACCGAGGTGCCGGCGTACCTCGAAGGCATCCAGCCCATCGCGGATGCCGGCATCGAGATCGTCGGCATCCGGGACAACCCGCGCTTCACCATCAACATGCCCGAGTGCGTCCAGCGCCACAGTGCGGATGCCCCGGCGTGCAACCCGCCGCTGAACGAATCCCTGGTGGAGCCGTCACCGTTGGAGAGCTACCGCGGGAAGGTGGACGGGCTGCACCTGATGGACCTGAGCGACTTCATCTGCGCCGGCGGTATCTGCCCGGCCGTGGTGGGCAACGTCTATGTGTACAAGGACGACAACCACCTGAGCCGGACGTATGTGGAAAGCATGATTCCCATGTTTGAGGAGCGGCTGCTGGCGGCGACGGGCTGGAACTGACACGCCGCCGGTTTGCCGCGTGCCGTTGCTCACAATGTGCTCCCGGAATAGGGGGATCGGCGTGGAGGTTCTAATATTTACTCAAAGCTTTCTGCGCGGTGACCGCGCATGAGGCACCCGAATGTACTAAGGCCCTGCACGGACCAGTCCCGTAATGACGGGCTGGTCATTAGCTGCAACCCCTACCCGTGAACCCGTAACCAAGGTAAGAGGCGCACTCATGACCCAGCCCGAGCACAATCCTTTCGGCTTCATCGGCCTGACCTACGACGACGTCCTGCTCCTTCCGGGTCACACGGACGTTATCCCGTCCGAGGCTGACACGTCTTCGCGGATTTCCAAGCGGATCACCGTTCACACGCCGCTGCTGTCCGCCGCCATGGACACGGTCACCGAATCCCGGATGGCGATTGCCATGGCACGCCAGGGCGGCCTGGGCGTCATCCACCGCAACCTGTCCATCCAGGACCAGGCCGACCAGGTGGACCGCGTGAAGCGCAGCGAATCCGGGATGATCACCAACCCGCTGACCATTGGCCCTGAGGCAACGCTGGCGGAACTGGACGAGATCTGCTCGCAGTACCGGGTCTCCGGCCTCCCCGTTGTGGACGAGGGCATGCGGCTCCTCGGTATTGTCACCAACCGCGACACCCGCTTTGTGCCCGAAGCCGACTTCCCGCTGCGGCTGGTCAGCGACGTGATGACCAAGATGCCGCTGATCACCGGGCATGTTGGCATCAGCCGTGAGGAAGCCTCCCACAAGCTGGCCACCAACAAGATCGAAAAGCTTCCGCTCGTTGACGAGCAGGGCCGGCTCAAGGGCCTCATCACCACAAAGGACTTCACCAAGGCCGAGCAGTACCCGCTGGCCACCAAGGACGATGAGGGCCGGCTCCGCGTCGGTGCCGCCATCGGTTTTTTCGGTGACGGCTGGGAACGCGCCATGGCACTGGTCGACGCCGGCGTGGACGCACTCTTCGTTGACACGGCCAACGGCCACTCCCAGGGTGTGCTGGACATGATCCGCCGCCTGAAATCCGATCCCGTAGCAGCGCACGTGGACATCATCGGCGGCCAGGCTGCCACCCGCGAAGGTGCCCAGGCACTGATCGACGCCGGTGCCGACGGCATCAAGGTGGGCGTGGGCCCCGGCTCCATCTGCACCACCCGCGTGGTGGCCGGCGTGGGAGTCCCGCAGATCACCGCCATTTACGAGTCCGCCAAGGCAGCCATCCCGGCCGGCGTACCGTTGATCGCTGACGGCGGCCTGCAGTACTCGGGCGACATCGGCAAGGCGCTGGTTGCCGGTGCCGACACCGTGATGCTGGGTTCCCTCCTCGCAGGTTGCGATGAGTCCCCGGGCGAGCTGATCTTCGTGAACGGCAAGCAGTTCAAGAGCTACCGCGGCATGGGTTCGCTGGGCGCCATGCAGTCCCGCGGCAAGAACACGTCCTACTCCAAGGACCGCTACTTCCAGGCAGACGTCTCCGGCGACGACAAGCTCATCCCCGAGGGCATCGAAGGCCGCGTCGCCTACCGCGGCCCGCTCGCCTCAGTGGCTTACCAGCTGGTCGGCGGTCTCCGCCAGACCATGTTCTACACCGGCGCCCCCACCATCCCGGAGCTCAAGGCCCGCGGCAAGTTCGTCCGCATCACGCCGGCCGGCCTCAAGGAATCGCACCCGCACGACATCCAGATGACCGTGGAGGCCCCGAACTACGGTTCGCGCTAATCCCCGGCGGTTGGAGCCATGTCCCAACCACGCCATCCGGCCGAACTGAACCCAAAAAAGGACCCTCAGCGGCGGTTGGCCCTGAGGCCCTACGCCCGGGCTGTGGCGCAGGTGCTGCGGGTCAGCTTCCGGGCCTCGCCGGCCGCCGTCGTGATGAAAGTAGTCGGTTCGCTCATTTCGGCGACGCTGCCTTTGGTGACCACCTACTTCGCAGCGCTGACCACGACGGCGCTGGCGGCCGCTTACTCGGGTGATTCCTCAGCAGGCCAGCAGGCCATTGTGTACGTCATCATCACGGCTGCCCTGGGGCTCTTCTGGGGTGGCTTCAGCAGCGTGGACCGCTACATCCAGCAGCTCATGAGCTTCAAGGTGGGCGCCATCGTGGGCGACCAGATGTACGAGCGCTTCCTGGCCCTGGAGTTCTGGCGCTATGACGACAAGCAAACCGTGGACCTCTACGACCGGGCCAAGCGCTTTTCCGATTCCTATGCCCGCGTGCTGGACCGGATCGCGGCCATCTTCACCCAGTTGGTCTCCGTGATCCTGGCCGTGGGAGCCCTGCTTCTGGTCAGCTGGTGGATCGCCGTGATTGTCCTGGTGGCGATCGTGCCTAGCGTCTACCTGCAGTTCAAGCTCTCGCGCGAGCAGATCGCCCACTGGAACACCCAGGTGGACTCCCGCCGGCAACGGCGGATGATCGAAACCAACCTGATCCGCCCTCAGCACATCGCCGAAATGCGGCTCTATGGGATCGTGGGCTACCTGATGGACCTCCGTTCCCGGCTGCGCGATGCTGATGAGCGGCGCCGCCTGGACTTCCAGAAGCGCTACATCCCCAAGCAGCTCGCCGCCGACGCCTTGCAGTACGGCGCCGAGGTGATCTCCCTGATCTGGGTGGTGGGCCAGATCATCGCCCGTGCCCAGCCCGTTGGCCAGTTCCTCTATGTCCAGCAGATCGTCAGCCGCGCACTTTCCACAGCCAACAGCCTGGTGTCCTCCCTCAGCTCGATCGACGAGGATCTCGCCAACCTCAAGGACTACGAGCTGTTCATGGCAATGCCGGTGCATTCGGACCATTCGCCGCCGCTGCTCCGGGCACCCAAAACCGTGGAAATGCGGGACATCCGCTTCACCTACACGGGCAGCGACACCGAGGTGATCCGCGGCATCAGCATGACCATCCGCGAAGGCCAGCACATCGCCGTCGTAGGTGAGAACGGGGCGGGGAAGTCCACGCTGATCCGGATCCTCGCCGGCCTCTACCGCCCGGATTCCGGGCAGGTAATGCTCGACGGCGTCGACCTCGCCGCCGTCGACGTTAAGTCCTGGCACCGCCACCTGGCCGTCCTGAGCCAGGAATTCCTCAAGTACGAATTCGCCACTGCCGCCGACAACATCCGCTTTGGCGACGTGGACTCGCCCCGTGACGACGAACGGATCCGCCAGGCAGCCAGCGACGCTGAAGCGTTGGAGTTCATCAACAAGCTGCCCAACGGCCTGGACAACTACGTCAGCAACTGGATGGAGGATCCGCGCGGCCGTAAGGGGAGCGGGCTCTCCGGCGGCCAGTGGCAGCGGCTCGCAATGGCCCGGAATTTCTACCGCAACGCCACCTTCATGGTGATGGACGAGCCGACGTCCGCTATCGACGCGCTGGCCGAGCACCGGATCTTCACCCGGCTTTTCGCGGACCGCAGCAGCACCATCATTGCCATCAGCCACCGGCTTGCCACCATTGAGAAGGCCGACATTGTCTACATGCTCGAGGACGGGCGGATTGTGGAACAGGGCACCCACAAGGAACTGGTGGCGCTGCGGGGCCGCTACTTCAGGATGTTCGAATCCCAGCTGACGGTGGAGGAGGCCGAGGGCGTCTGACGACGGCAGGGCCTAGTGTCACCCACTTCACGCAGGAACCGCCGGCCGCGCTGCGAGGCGTGGCCGGCGGTCCCGCATTCGTGCGGCCCCGAGGCTAAGAGGTGGTCACCGCTGTGTCGTCGAGGTAGAAGTACGTCCCCAGCGACGAGTCCTCAACACCCAGGAAGCGCAGGGTCACGCTCTTGCCCTTGTAGGCGGAGAGGTCCAGCTGCTTCTGCAGATAGCCGGCGGACTCGTCGAGATTGGAGTAAGTGGCCAGCGTGGTGGTCACACCGTTGCTGACCGCCTGAACCCTCAGGGTGTCATAGGCCGCGCTGGATGCGGTCTCGTCCGACTGCACTTTCAGGTAGAAGGACAGCGACGCGGTGGCCACCGTGGACGGGACTGCAAACGACTGGTCGAGCATGTAGGACGTTGCCTGGCCCCAGCCGTTGAGGCTGGCGAAGCCGGAACCGGTCCTGGCATTCGTTCCGGTCTCGAACGTGTCGGCGTGGTCAGCGGTCCAGGAGGCTGCGCCCGATTCGAAGCCCGGGTTCAGCAGCAGGTTGCCGGACGGCGGGGGAGTGACCCCGCCCAGCAGGCCCATGGTCTTGGTGGCGTCCGAGAGCCCTGTGCCGCAGCCCGTGGTGCAGCCGCCCGGCATTGCCCGGGTTCCCTGCTTGAGCGTGGACTCCACCTGGGCCGGGGTAAGCGTGGACGATTTGGACTTCATGATTGCGGCCAGCCCGGCCACGTGCGGAGCTGCCATGGACGTTCCCTGGTAGCTGGCGTAGCCGGCGGATCCCGGTGTGGAGGTACCGGTGTTGATAGTGGAGAGGATTCCGCCGCCTGCTACGCGGACGTCGCCGCCGGGTGCGGTCAGGTCAACCGTGGAGCCGTAGTTGGAGTAGTAGGAGAGGCTGCCGCTCGGGTTGCTGGCGGCCACGCTCACAACGCTGTTGCAGTTGGCCGGGCGGAATCCGGAAGCATCCTGGTTGCTGTTGCCGGCCGCCACAACCACGGTGGCTCCCCGCGAAACTGCGGAGTTGATGGCTGCCTGGTACGTGCTGCCGCAGGCACCGGACCCGCCCAGGCTCATGTTGATGACCGTGGCGGGATTGGCGTTGGCCGGGATGCCCGGGACGGTGCCGCCGGCTGACCAGATAATCGCATCGGCAATGTCGGACAGTGACCCCCCGCATTTGGCCAGGACGCGTACCGGCACCACTTTGGCGTTGGGTGCGACGCCCGCCACGCCGGTGGCATTGCCGGTCACGGCTGCAACGGTGCCGGCGACGTGCGTGCCGTGCCAAGAGCTGTTGCCGGCTGTCGACTGGCCGCACTCGCCGGCGGCGTACCAGTCGCCCTGGTCCTGCGCGTTCGCGTCCCGTCCGTTGCCGTCACGCGCGGCCGTGGCGTCGGAGACGAAGTCGTAGCCCGGCAGCACATTCACGTCGAGGTCCGGATGGGCCGTGATTCCGGTGTCGATCACGGCCACCGTCACGCCGGTGCCGGTGGCAACGTCCCAAGCCCCGGGGACCCGCATGCCGTTGGTGCCAGTGAAATCCCACTGCTCGCCATAGCGTGGGTCGTTGGGCGTGAGAGCCACCGTCATGCGGGCGTCAGGTTCCACGTAGTGGACCGATCCGGACGCCGCAATCTCGGCCATGAAGTCTTCGGCAGCCTGCCCGGACAGGGCCCTGTCCGCCTCGATCAGCGTTCCGCCGGTGGCCAGGGTGCGGAGTTCCTGCACCTTCACGCCCTGTGACTTGGCTGCTTTGCCCCAGGCATTGGCGCGGCCGTTCGGGGTGGCGTTCGCCGTGGTCTCCTTGTATTCGACGATGAACTTCGTGTAGGCCTCTCCGGCGGCCACGTCGTGCACCGCAGTGCCTTGGACGGCGGCCGTCCCGGCTGCAGTGCCGTCACCGTCTTCGGGGGTGGCGAAGACCGGCGAACTGGCGAAGGCCAGGGTGCCGACTGCTGCGGCGAGCGACAGGGCCAGGATGCGGTGGCGCCTGATTGATGAACGTCCCATAGGGGCTTCTTTCTCGGAACGGGCACAGGTGTGGCCCGGGTGAAGGGGAGTGATAGGTGGTCACGTGGTGGATCAGGTGGTAACCGAGAGTAAACATAAAGGTATTTTCAAAACTTGTAAATGGGTTGACAAGATGTGTCAATAAAGTGTGGACTATCAGTTTCGGGATGAACCCAAGAGGAGGCGCCCCACCGCATCCCGCGTGGTCAAGTAAAGTGGTCACGTGACTTACGAGATCGAGATTGGCCGTGGCAAGCGTGGGCGTCGTGCCTACTCCCTGGATGACATTGCGATTATCCCCAACCGTCGTACCCGCGACCCCAAGGACGTTTCCGTTTCCTGGCAGATCGATGCCTACAAGTTCGACATGCCCGTGATTGCCGCTCCGATGGATTCGGCCATGTCCCCGGAGACGGCCATCGCCTTGGGCCGGTTGGGCGGGCTCGGAGTGCTGGACCTTGAGGGACTCTGGACCCGCTACGAGGACCCGCAGCCCATCCTTGACGAGATCGGTGCCCTCCAGGATGAGGTCAACAGCCCCGCCGTGACCGGCCGTATGCAGGAGCTGTACCGCGCTCCCATCCAGCCGGAACTGATCACGTCCCGCCTGGCGGAGATCCGCGCCGCCGGCGTGACGGTGGCCGGCTCGCTGACCCCGCAGCGCACCCAGGAACACTACAAGACCGTGGTGGCTGCCGGCGTCGACATCTTTGTGATCCGCGGGACCACCGTGTCAGCCGAGCACGTCTCGAAAGACCACGAACCCCTGAACCTCAAGCAGTTCATCTACGAACTGGACGTCCCCGTGATTGTGGGCGGCGCGGCCGGCTACACGCCCGCCCTGCACCTGATGCGCACCGGAGCCGCCGGCGTTCTGGTCGGCTTCGGCGGCGGTGCCACCGCCACCACGCGGCGCGCCCTGGGCATCCACTCGCCCATGGCGTCCGCCATCTCCGACGTCGCGGCCGCCCGCCGTGACTACATGGATGAATCCGGCGGACGGTACGTCCATGTAATTGCCGACGGCGGCATGGGCACCTCGGGTGACATCGTCAAGGCAATTGCCATGGGCGCCGACGCCGTGATGCTGGGCAGCGCCCTCGCCCGGGCCGAAGAAGCACCCGGCAAGGGCTGGCACTGGGGCCAGGAGGCCCACCACCTGGAGCTTCCCCGCGGTGACCGCGCCAACGTCGGCACCGTCGGACCGCTCGAGGAGGTGCTTTTCGGGCCCGGCCACCACACCAACGGCACGTCCAACCTGATTGGCGCACTCCGCCGTTCGATGGCGACCACCGGCTATTCGGACCTGAAGGAATTCCAGCGCGTCGACGTCGTGGTTTCTCCGTACACGGGTAACTGACAGCCTCTTACTGACGAGCGGCCGACGCCGCTGACGTCATCCGGAGCGCCTCCCTCGCTGAACCTGCCCTGCCCAACCGTGCGGCAAGGAAGTAGTGTGGTTTTACTACCGGCAGCAGCGGCAAGGGAGGCGTTCAGTGAACACTGTTCCAAACGAAGGCGGGGTCCTTGGTCCCGCGGCCAGGGAAGCATCGATCGCCAGGCTCAGGGCCACCTCGGAACCCGGCAACGAACTGGACATCCTGATCGTCGGGGGCGGCATCGTAGGCGCCGGTGTGGCGCTGGATGCCGTGACCCGCGGCCTCAGCGTGGGGATCGTGGAGGCCAGCGACTGGGCGGCCGGCACGTCGTCACGCTCATCCAAGCTGATCCACGGCGGCCTGCGCTACCTGGAGATGCTGGATTTCGGGCTGGTTAAGGAAGCGCTGCACGAACGTGGCCTGATTCTTTCGGTCCTGGCCCCGCACCTGGCCCGGCCTGTGCCGTTCCTGTATCCGCTGACCAAACCGTTCTTCGAACGGCCCTATGTGGGCGCCGGGATCGCCCTGTATGACGCCATGTCCATTACCGGCGGGCACAGCCGTGGCGTGCCGTTCCACAAACACCTCACCAGGAGGGGCACCCTCAGGGCCGCCCCCAGCCTGAAAAAAGACGCCTTTGTGGGCTCCATCCGCTACTACGACGGCCAGGTGGATGACGCCAAGTACGTGGCAAACCTCGTCCGGACGGCGGTGCACTACGGCGCCCATGCGGTGAACCAGATGGCGGTGGTGGATTTCCTGCGTGAAGGCGAACGCGTGGTGGGGGCCAAAGTGGTCAACCACGAAGACGGTTCGCAATTCAACATCAAAGCCAAACAGGTCATCAACGCCACCGGCGTGTGGACCGATGAAACCCAGGCCATGGTCACCGACCGCGGGCAGCTGAAGGTCCGGGCGTCCAAGGGCATCCACCTCGTAGTGCCCCGCGACCGGTTCCAGTCCACGGTTGGGCTGATCCTGCGCACGGAAAAGTCCGTGCTGTTCGTCATTCCGTGGGGCCGGCACTGGATCATCGGCACCACAGACACCGACTGGAACCTCGACAAGGCCCACCCGGCGGCCTCCAGCAAGGACATCGACTACATCCTCGAGCACGTCAATCGGGTCCTGAAACGCCCGCTGACCAGGGAGGATGTTGAAGGCGTCTACGCCGGACTGCGCCCGCTCCTGGCAGGGGAGAACGATTCCACGGCGAAACTGTCACGTGAACACATCGTGGCCCACCCGGTACCGGGCCTGGTGGTGGTGGCAGGCGGCAAATGGACCACCTACCGGGTCATGGCCAAGGACGCCGTGGACGAGGCCACCCGCACCATGGATGAGCGGGTCCCGGCGAGCTGCACCGAAACCATCCCGCTGCTGGGCGCCAGCGGCTTCAAGGCGGCCTGGAACCGCCGGAGCCGGACCGCTGAAGAGTCCGGCGTGCACGTGGCCCGGGTAGAGCACCTGCTCAACCGTTACGGGTCCATGACTCCGGAGGTGCTGGACATCATCGCCCGGAATCCTGAATTGGCGGAACCGTTGCCCGGTGCTGACGACTACCTGCAGGCGGAAGCCGTCTACGCCGCAACCCACGAGGGCGCCCGGCATGTCCATGACGTTTTGACCCGGCGGACGCGCATCTCCATCGAGGCCTGGGACCGTGGCGTGTCGGCGGTGCCGGTTGTCGCTAAACTTATGGGCGAAGTCCTTGGCTGGAGCGATGTACAGCGCGAAAGCGAAATAAAGCACTACATAGCACGCGTTGAAGCTGAACGGCTGAGCCAGCAGCAGCCGGATGACGAATCCGCCGACGCCGCACGGCTGGGCGTGGAGGACATCGTCCCTTTGCGCTGAGGCGGCACCGCACACCAGCAATTCTCCTGACTGAAGGGACACGCCTTGGCGGAACCACTTGACCGGTACGATGCCGATCTCACCACCTCCGAATTGGTGATTCTGGAGTTGGAGGCAACGGACAAGTCGGACGCCGCGGCGCAACTCGCAGAACGCCTCTTCGCCTCCGGGCGGGTCACGGACCTGCCGCGGTTCCTGGAACACGTCAATGCCCGCGAACACCAGCTCGCCACCGGCCTGCCCGGCGGGATCGGTCTCCCGCACGCCCGCAGCGAATTCGTTTCGCGGACGTCCATCGCCGTGGGAATCACCAAGTACGGCCACTCGCTGGACTTCGGTGCCGCCGACGGTCCGGCCACCGTCATCCTGCTGATCGCCACCCCTGCAAGCTCGTTTTCCGATCACCTGGAAGTCCTGGCCACCCTGGCCCGGTCCCTGTCCAAGGAGTCCTTCCGGGAGTCGCTGCGGCGGGCCTACGATGCCGAAGTCATCGCCGAGCTCATCAACTCCAGCCTGGTGTTCTTCGACCATTGATTGGGGCAGGCCCTTTCGTATCGACTCCGTCGCCACGTAGGGACCCTGCTGCCCCACTCCAAGGCCGGGACGTACCCGGTCGTTTAGTTGTTCTACAGAGGAACGAAGTACGGTTAACACGTGTGGAAAACAGCCCTTAAGCCCCGATGGATCGCAGGCCTGGTCTTCGCGATCGTAGTCTCCGGGGTGTTTGTCCTGCTCAGCCAGTGGCAGTTCGGTCGGTCCACGAAGCCCGAGGTAGCGGTGAATCCCGCCACCGAAGAGGTCAGGGTCCTGACGGAAACGCTCGAGCCCGGAGCCTACTTTCCCGGATCAGTGTCAGACCAGATGGTCTCCGCTGACGGAACCTACGACCCCGCCAAACAGGTCCTGGTGCCAGGCCGCCTGAAGAATGGCGAGAACGGCTACTGGGTGGTTTCCGCCTTCGCCGTGAACGGAGCGCCCGCGCTCACCGGCGTCGCTGCTTCACCCGAGACCTGGATTCCAGTAGCCCGCGGCTGGGTGGCGGATCCCGACGACGCCGGCGCACCGCCGTCGGGCGTGGTGAATCTGACCGGACGGCTGCTGCCGTCAGAATCGCCGATGCCTTCCACCGCACCGGAACCCGGACGCGCCTCCGCCGTGTCTGTTGCCGAACTCATCAACTACTGGGACGTCAGCATGTACCCGGGATTCGTGGCCGCAGCTTCCGAACTGGCGGCCGGGTCCGACCTGTCCGCCGCGGCGGTTGACGGTGCCCTGAAACCCCTGGAAATCGGCCCCCAGCCGCCCGCGCAGCAGGTCAACTGGCTCAATCTCTTCTACTCGCTCGAATGGGTGGTGTTCGCCGGGTTCGCCCTGTTTATCTGGTGGCGCCTGGTCAAGGACGACTACCGGCGGGACCTCGAAGAGGAACACGACGACGACCAGGATGCTCCGCCCGCACTGCCCACCCCAGCAACTTCTGAACAGCTCCAACAAAAGGTAAAGCCATGATCGAACCGAAACCGGCCGTCCAGCAGGATTCTGCGCAGGGCAAGGGCAAGGGCAAGAAGCGCCGCTTCGGCGGTACCGAGCGGCAGATCCGTTCCGCTCTGAAGTTCTACAAGGTGCTGGCGTACCTCACAGGCGCCATGCTGCTGCTGCTCTGCGCCGAACTCATCGCACGTTACGCCTTTGGCCAGTACCTGTTTGCCGGTGGCACCAACGCCGTCACGGGCCAGCCTTTCGGCCTGGGATTCGCCGACGCCGAGCCCCAGGGCGTGGTGGGCGGCGCGAACATCTCCGTCGCCGTGCTGATCGTCCACGGCTGGATGTACGTGGTGTACCTGATCTCCAACTTCCGCCTCTGGACGCTGATGCGGTGGCCGTTCATGAAGCTCATCCTCCTGGCCCTGGGCGGCGTGGTGCCGTTCCTGTCCTTCGTGGTGGAGAAGAAGTTGCACGCCGAGGTGGAAGCCGAACTGGCCGCGAACCCGCAGGCCGCACAGCGGTACTGAACGCTGCAGCGGTGGGGGAGTCCCGCCGTCGGACGTTCACTGCGTCACACCCACGGTCCTGAATGTGCGGCGGGGCAACCGCGCAAAGTAGGCTAGTACGGTGACTACTCCCACTGCATCCCAGACTTCCCAGAAACCGGTGCTGGTTGTTGACTACGGTGCCCAGTACGCGCAGCTGATTGCCCGCCGCGTCCGGGAAGCGAATGTGTATTCGGAAGTGGTTCCGCATACCTTCACCACCGAGCAGCTCCTGGCCAAGGACCCCGCCGCCATCATCCTTTCCGGTGGCCCCTCCAGCGTTTACGCGGACGGGGCGCCCGCCGTCGGCGCCGACCTCTTTGAGGCCGGAATCCCGGTCTTCGGCATCTGCTACGGCTTCCAGGCCATGGCCAACGCCCTGGGCGGAAAGGTCGACAAGACCGGCCTGCGCGAGTACGGCTCCACCCAGACCACCATCCTCGGTGAGGGCCGCTCGGTCCTAGAGGGGATGCCGCAGCACCAGAACACCTGGATGAGCCACGGCGACTCCGTGCACGAGGCGCCCGAAGGCTTCGAAGTTCTGGCGACGACGGCTGGCGCTGAAGTGGCGGCCTTCGCCAACGAAGAGAAGGCCCTCTACGGCGTGCAGTGGCACCCCGAGGTCAAGCACTCGGCCTATGGCCAGCAGGTGCTGGAAAACTTCCTGTTCAAGGGCGCAAAGCTGGAGCCCAACTGGACCACGGGGAACATCCTCGAGGAGCAGGTGGACCGGATCCGTAAGCAGATCGGCGACGCCCGGGTTATCTGCGGGCTCTCCGGTGGCGTTGACTCGGCCGTTGCAGCGGCGCTGGTCCAGCGGGCCGTCGGCGACCAGCTGACCTGTGTGTTCGTTGACCACGGCCTGCTGCGCGAAGGCGAAGCCGAGCAGGTGGAACGCGACTTCGTTGCTGCCACCGGCGTCAAGCTTTATGTAGCCAACGAGCAGGAGCGCTTCCTGTCGGCCCTGGCCGGCGTCAGCGATCCGGAAACCAAGCGCAAGATCATCGGCCGCGAGTTCATCCGCGCGTTTGAAGAGGCTGAGCTGGCCATCATCGCCGAGGCCGCGGCCCATGGCGAGAAGATCAAATTCCTTGTCCAGGGCACGCTGTACCCGGACGTCGTCGAATCCGGCGGCGGCGAAGGTGCTGCGAACATCAAGAGCCACCACAATGTCGGTGGCCTTCCCGAGGACCTGCAGTTCGAACTGGTGGAACCGCTCCGGGCACTGTTCAAGGACGAGGTCCGCGCCGTGGGCGCCCAGCTGGGCCTGCCGCAGGAAATCGTCGGACGCCAGCCGTTCCCCGGCCCCGGACTGGGAATCCGCATCGTCGGCGACATCACCCAGGAGCGTCTGGACCTGCTCCGCAAGGCGGACGCCATCGCGCGTGCCGAGCTGACCGCGGCCGGGCTGGACAACGAGGTGTGGCAGATGCCTGTGGTCCTGCTGGCCGACGTCCGCAGTGTGGGTGTTATGGGTGACGGCCGCACCTACGGCCACCCGATTGTGCTCCGCCCCGTTTCGTCCGAGGACGCCATGACGGCGGACTGGTCCCGACTGCCGTACGATCTCCTGGCCCGGATTTCGAACCGGATCACCAACGAGGTGGAAGGTGTCAACCGGGTGGTGCTGGACGTGACCAGCAAGCCGCCGGGAACCATCGAGTGGGAATAACAGTGTGAGTGGCCGGTCTCCGTCAGCGGAGGCCGGCCATTGCTGTCATCCGTTGAAATCCGCCGCAATTTGGCCTGATCCAGTGTTGCGGTCTCTCATCCCGGCTCCTTTGCGGCTACGCTCGAAAGTATGCCGGTATGGTCCAGGGCGTCACGTGCAAACGCAGAAAAGAAGGCAGTAGTGTCAGTTGGTCAAGGCCACGCGGAGGGTTCTGAAGAGCTCGGAAAATGGCTGTCCGGGCTTAAACCCGTCACCGGGGCAGACACCATGCTGCGTTTCACCAAGACCCCCGAAGGTTCCATTGACCTGACCCATGCGCACCCGTCCGGTCTTGCCCAGCTCATGGCCGGCCGCCGCACACGGTTGTCCACACTCATCCGTGACCACCAGCAGTACGTGGTCGCGGCCCGGGCATCGCGGAACATCCGCTCGAAAATCTTCGAACTCGGAAATGACCGTGGCATAGATGCCGGTTACCTTTCAGCAGGCACCGTTGTGTGGACCTCCGCTGTTGGCGGCAAACCCCAGCGGGTCTCGGCGCCGGTGATGCTCACGGCAATCTCACTCACGGTCCGCCCGGGTGAGGACGACTACGAACTGCAGCTCACCGAGCAGGCCAACATCAACCCGGCCCTGGTCCGGCACCTGAAGACCATCCATGGCATTGTTTTTGACGTCAACGCCGTGACACGCCTCGCGTACAGCACCGCACGCTTCGATCCCCAGCCTGTCCTGGATAAGCTCGCAACCCTCATCCGGCCCATCCATGGCGCCGAAGCCCAGCACAATCTGCTGGTGTCTACTTTTGCGGACCTCTCCGGCAACCTGGACGATCCCTGGATCAATGAGGGCAACCCGCTGGTCGCCGCCCTGGCCAAGGCGGCCAGCGGTGAAGTCATTGATGTACCCGCGCCGGACCCCTCCCGCTTCCCGAGCGTGGACGCGCGCCACCCGGACGACGAACTCCTCCTCCTCGACGCCGATCCGGACCAGCAGTACGTCATTGATGCCGCCCGCGCAGGAGACTCGCTGGTGGTCAGCAGCCCGCCGGGCACGGGACAGACCCAGACGGCCATCAACACCATCGGTGCACTGGTGGACGCTGGGCGGTCAGTCCTGGTGGTGGGTGACCGCCGGGCCAGCCTGAATGAAGTATCGGCACAACTGGAATCGCTTGGACTTGAATCCATCCTGTTCCAGCTGTCCGGCACAGCCACACCACAGCAGCTCAAGGCCCAGCTGGTGCGGGCCATCGTACGGAACGAAAAGTCACTCGAACCGCAGCTGGGGAACCTCCACCGGACCCTCACCGAGCACCGGCACGCCCTGATGGACCACGTGGCGTCCTTGCATAACGTGCGCCAGCGCTGGGGCTGCTCGCCGTATCAGGCCATGCAGTCACTGGCCGAGCTGACCTCCATCCACCCCGCCCCCGCCACCACCGTACGGCTCAAGCGCAGTGTGCTGGACAGCATCCGCGACCGCAACGAGCTCGCCGGCAGGCTTCGCCGCGCTGCGGAGCTTGGCAGCTTCAGCCGCGCCTCCACTACCAGCCCGTGGCACGGCGCCCGGCTGCTCACCCGCAAGGAGACCGAGGAGGCCCAGGAACTCGCCCGGTCAGTGGCCAAGAACCTGCCTGTCCTGCGCGACCGGATGAACAGCGTGGCCGAACATGCCGAAATCCGGCTTGGCACGTCCTTCTCGGAGTGGGGGGAGCAGCTCGAGCTCCTCATGGCTGTCCGCGAAAGCCTGGACAAGTTCACACCGGACATCTTCGACAGGCCGGTCAACGATCTCATCTCCGCTACGGCGTCCTCCGCCTGGCGCCGGGAGCGGAATGTCGACATGGCCTCCATGCAGCGTTCCCGCCTGCGCCGCGTCGCCAAGGAGTACGTCCGTCCGGGCGTCCACATCACCGATCTCCACAGCTCGCTGGTGCTGGTGCAGGACCAGCGTGCCCTCTGGTCCGGCTACGCCACCTCGCAGCGCCACCCGGCCGTCCCCTCGGGCCTTGCCGAAATGAACGTGATGTACCGGTCCCTGGACCGGGAGCTGACCCAGCTGGGGGAAGCCCTCCGGCACACGCAGGCCGGCGGCTCGCTGGCAACGGCCCGCTATGAGGAACTCATGGAGCGGCTGGAGCGGCTCGTGGCCGACACCCACACGCTGAAAACGCTGCCCGAGCGTACGTTGCTCGTCGAAAACATGCGCGAGCACGGCCTGGGGGAGCTCCTGGCCGATCTTGCGGAGCGGGAGGTTCCCGCAGAGTCCGTCGCAGCCGAGCTTGAGCTGGCCTGGTGGCAGTCCGCTCTGGAAGCCATGATCAGCGGCGACGATTACCTGGCCATGTCTGACGGGGACGCACTCCGGCAGCTGGAGGCCGAATACCGGCTCGCGGACAACGCCCATATTGCCAGCGGCGCGGCGCGCCTGCGCTGGGACCTGTCCGAACGGTGGCGGGCCGCGCTTGCGGAACACCCGCGCCAGGCCCAGCTGCTCAGGAGCCTGCTCAAGGACGGCCGGGTTACCCTCGCCGCGCTGACGGCCCAGGCCGCCGAGCTGGTCCCCATGCTGGTGCCGGTCTGGTCGGTCAGCCCCTACCTCATGACCGGGCTCCTGCCGGCCGAACAGCGCTTCGACGCCGTGGTCATCCTGGACGCCGAAGCGACGTCACTTCAGGCCGTCCTGCCCGCCATCGCCCGCGCCAGGCAGGTCATAGCTTTCGGTGATGCCAAGATTGCCAGCCCCCGGACTTTCACTGTGGGTGTCGAGCGGCTGGCGGCCGGTGAAGCCGCCCACCAGCGCGTCGAAAGCGCGTATTCGGCGCTGTCTGCGATCCTGCCTGTCTGGCGGTTGAATTTTGTGTACCGCGCGGTTGACGAGGACCTGGTCCTGCAGCTGAGCAAGAACTCTTACGAAGGCTCCCTCCGCAGGCTCCCGGAGGGACAGTCGGCCACGGGGCTGGACAGGGCGCTCCTGGTTGAGTACCTTCCCGACGGCACCGGACTGCCCAGTGCCGACCACGAAGGAGTCGAATCCGTGGTGGCCGAGGTCAACCGGGTGGTGCAGCTGGTCTTTGAGCACGCCCGGACACGGCCGCGCACATCGCTGGCAGTGGTCACCGCCAGCCTTCGCCATGCTGCCCGGATCGGTGAGTCCATTCGTCTTCAGCTCCCGAACCACCCGGGCCTGGCCAGCTTCTTCAGCGCAGGGTCCGAGTCGTTCCGGGTGGTTGACCTTGAGCGGGCGCAGGGCCTGGTCCGTGACCATGTGATCTTCTCACCCGGTTTCGGCCGCACTCCGCACGGCCGGGCGCTGCACAACTTCGGACCCCTGTCCGCTGAGGGCGGGCGGGAAAAATTCGCTTTGGCCATGACACGTGCCCGCCGTTCGCTCCACGTCCTGACGTGTTTCCAGCCCGAAGACCTCGATCACACGCGGCTGTCCTACGGCGCGGTGGACTTCTACGAGCTCCTGAACCGTGAGATTGCGGGAAAGACTGATCTCGGAACTCCGGCCTCGCGTGCCGCCGCCAGTGAGCAGGCGCTTGGGGCCGATCCCCTCGTCGCCGATCTTGGTGACCGGCTGCGTGCCCGCGGCGCCCGCGTCTGGCACCAGTACGACGGCGTGATTGACGTGGTGGCCGCAGCAGACCCACTCAGCACCATGGGTCAGGACGACGCCGAGATTCCGCGGCCGGTGGCCATCGAATCGGACGGCACGGAGCAATACCGCACCATGAGTGTCCGTGAGCGGAGCCGGCTCCGTCCGCAGCTGCTGGAACGGATGGGCTGGCGGTACATGCCGCTGTGGACCATCGAAGTCTTCACGGACCCGTCCGCCTGCGCGGACCGGATCGCGGGTTACCTGGGCCTTGAGAATGTTCTGCCGCCCGGACGGGGCACGGCCTCGGGCGGATTCTTTGACGAGGACATGGACCCGCTGGCGCTTGCGAGCGAAGGAAACGACAGGAACGACGACCAGGCCGGACGCCTGGCCAGTGAGGAGGCGGTTGTTGTGACCCCACGGAACGCCGATCAGGCAGATACACACGGTAACGACCACGCGGACGACGCACGAAACGGGAACGCGGCTGTGCCGGAGCGCCAGCTGCCCGGGGCCGCGGGCATCCTGCCCAACAAGGCTGCGGAGGATGACCCGAAGCGCTGGGGCGATGGTCCCGACAACGATCACGACGCATGGCTGAAGGAAAACAAGCCGCCGCACTGGGGCTGACCTCCAGGCTGCAGCGGCGTCACCCGGCCCCGCCCTCGGGTCCCACCAGGACGAAAAACAGCTTGCCCTGTGTGGAGGCCCCCGCCAGCCGGGCAGCCTGCTCCGGGGCTGCTGCCACGACGATCAGCCCGTCGGTTTCGCCGGTGCCCAACCACTGACCCGTCTTGCCGCCCTGTCCTGACGTCCACAGGACGGGAACGGATGAAGCCAGCACCTCTGAGGGGGATTGCTGGTCGTAGCCGTTCGCCCCGGTCAGCACCACGTTGACCAGTTGCCCGGGCGATACCAGCTGGATGGAGGAAGGATCGGCCATCCTCAAGGGCACGGCTGCGGAGCCCGGCGGCGTTCCGGTCAGGAGGCCGGGTCCCAGCAGCAGGGAGTCCGTCATCAGTTGGCCCTTCCGCAACGGGGCTGCCAGTTGTTTGCCGGCGGCTTCACTGGTGTCGGACATGGATCCGGCGGTCAGCATCCCCGGCGGGATCTTCGTTGCCGTCAGGTCCGTGGCTGTCAAGGCCGTGCCTGCGGGGAGATCCCGCGCCGCCGCCAACACCGAGACCGTATCGGCGGGCGGGGGAGTGAGCTGATGGACCGTGATCCCGGCAGCAAGGCAGAGCAGGAGCGCTATCGCGAGGCGCCGGTTCCGGCCGAGCCAGGACAACAGCCTGTGGCCGCGCGCGCCCCTGGTGCTTGCTGACGGGAGCGGGCGGCGGACCGGGCGTCCCGGCGGGGCGGATCCGCGGCTGGAACGAAAGAGGGTAGCGGGCATGGGAACCACGCTACGTAGCGGCAACCAAACCCGACAGAAGCAGTGGTGCCTATGTGGACAACCGAGCTGCCGGCGTCGTACGTCTTTTTGGACCGGAGGTCAGCTGGCGGCAGCGGCGGTGGCAGGCGCCAGCGCCGGAGCGGCCACGGGCGCGGAAGGGGCAGCCGAAACGGTGCTTCCCTTGGCATCCCGGGAGTCGGTCCGATAGAAACCGGAGCCCTTGAAGACCACACCCACGCTGTTAAATTTCTTGCGCAAGGCGCCCTGGCACTCCGGGCATGAAGTCAGGGTGCTGTCGGTAAACGACTGGAAAACGTCGAAGGCGTGGCCGCAATCCTTGCAGGCGTAAGCATAAGTGGGCACTGGTGATCCTCCTCGGGGGCAAACGAGAGGTCCTGTGCTGCGCTGAGCGGAAACCGTCCATTAGCAGTCGCAGGGCCTGAGTGCCAATTCTATCACCCCCGGAAAGCAGCCCTCCGTCAGGCCGGGTCCGGCAGCCGGATCAAACCTGAGGGCGTGAGCGCAGCCGGAACCCTCCGGTCAAAGTCTTCGGCGGGAATGCTTCCGGCCGGGAGCAGTTCGGAATCGAAGACGATGGCCGCAAACGGGATCTGAAGGCCGTCCCCGGCCAGGGAGCCCAGCAGGACGTCGTAGTAGCCGCCGCCCTGGCCTATGCGGTTGCCGTCCCTGTCCACGGCCGTGGCGGGGATGAAGAGTGCAGCAACGGACGCCATGATGCCGAGGTCAAGGCGCGGTCCGGCAGGTTCCAGCACCGGGGCATAGCGGCTGCGGACAAACTCGACGCCGGGGGTCCAGTACGTCCAGCTCAGCCGGCGGGCGAGCTCGCAGACAGGGAGTAGGACGCTGTGGCCAAGCCGGTGAAGTTCGCTGATCAGGGGCAGCGTGGGCGGCTCCGGGACCACGCCCAGGTAGGCGCAAAAGGTCGACGGCGTCCCACCGGTGAGCTGTTCAGCCCAGGCAACGCCGTGGACGGCCAGGGCGGCGCCTGCCGCGTCGCGTTGTGTGGGGTCCGTCGCGGTGCGGCGCGCACGATGGCGTGCGCGGATGTCCGCCTTGGCTTCGCTGCTGCCTTGGGACATGCCGCTCCTTCTTTGCCGTTCGGGGTGGCCGTTGCCGCGTCTGCGCCGCGCTGGCCAGGAGCCACCAATAATTACTGAATGGTCAGCCCCTCCGTTAGATTAGTCCAGTGACTACCACTCAGCAGACAGTACGCAAGGCCGTTATTCCCGCTGCCGGCCTCGGCACCAGGTTCCTGCCGGCCACAAAAGCCATGCCCAAGGAAATGCTCCCGGTGGTGGACAAGCCGGCCATCCAGTACGTGGTTGAAGAGGCTGTCAACGTTGGCCTCAATGACATCCTGATGATCACGGGACGGAACAAGCGTGCCCTGGAGGACCACTTCGACAGGGTTCCTTCGTTGGAGGACACCCTGGAAGCCAAGGGCGACCTGGCCAAACTTGAGTCCATCCAGGCAGCCAGCAACCTCGGTGACATCCACTACGTCCGCCAGGGTGACCCCAACGGCCTGGGCCACGCAGTACTGCGTGCAAAGCAGCACGTCGGCAACGAACCGTTCGCAGTCCTCCTGGGCGACGACCTGATCGATGCCCGGGACGAACTCCTCAGCACCATGATCGAAGTCCAGTCCAAGACCGGCGGATCCGTGGTGGCCCTCATCGAAGTGGAACCCTCCCAGATCAGTGCCTACGGTTGTGCCGACGTGCAGGAGATCGACGGTGAAAGCTACGTCAGGATCAATAAGCTCGTCGAAAAGCCCAGCGTGGACGAGGCGCCCTCAAACCTGGCCGTCATTGGCCGCTACGTCCTCCACCCCGCAGTTTTTGACGTACTCGAGCACACGGGCCCCGGCCGGGGCGGGGAAATCCAGCTGACCGACGCCCTGCAGGAACTGGCAGCCGGCGACGGTGACGGCTACGGAGTTTACGGCGTGGTCTTCCGCGGCCGCCGCTACGACACCGGCGACAAGCTCAGCTACCTCAAGGCCTGCGTCCAGCTCGCCATTGACAGCGACGACCTCGGCCCAGGCCTGCGGGAATGGCTGCCGGGCTTCACGGCCGGCCTCGCTAAATAACTGCCGTGCGCCCCGGACCCATCTGGCCCGTAACACTCGAATGCGGCGACCTGATCCTGCGCCCCATCCGGTACCGGGATAAGAAGGAATGGACCCAGGTCCGTGGGCGCAACAGCGAGTGGCTAGCGCCCTGGGAAGCATCCAACCCGGCACCCGGCGGTGCGCTGCCTGACTACCGGCAGATGGTGCGGTCCTTGAAAATCCAGGCCGCCCAGGGGACGGCTTTGCCGTTCCTGATCACTGAGCGCACGCCCAGGTCGGCCGCCCCGGTCATCGTTGGCCAGCTGACTGTGTCCTCGATTGTGTGGGGTTCGGCCATGATGGCCACGCTGGGGTACTGGGTTGACCAGGCGCGCGCGGGTCACGGCATCGCGCCCACGGCGGTGGCAATGGCCACTGACCATTGTTTCCAGGCAATGGGCCTGCACCGGATGGAGATCAACATCCGGCCCGAGAATGGCCCCAGCCTGCGCGTGGTTGAGAAGCTGGGCTTCCGCGACGAAGGATACCGTCCACGCTTCCTTCACATCAACGGGGAGTGGGCGGACCACCGGTCCTTCGCGCTGACCGCTGACGAGGTCCCGGAGGGGCTGCTCGCCCCGTGGCTCGCGTCCCGGTCCTGACCCGCCGGACCTGAACCGGCCATGGGTACTTCCAAGGTCATAAATCCAATGAATTGCCACGTTGCCGGCGACACACCGTGGCTAATGCCGGGGCGGCTGCCCTAATGCTCATACGGTTTTGATTGTGGACTTCCCCCTAAGCAGCTCAGTGATCCTTGTGGTTGCCGTTGTGCTCTGGATCGTATGGGTTGCGCCCTACGTTCTGCGGAACCGCCGGCACCAGGCCCAGGCCGCTGGCGACTTCCTGGCGGACGTACCAGCCATTGAATCATCGGACCCGAGAGCCGGGACGGTAATGAACATCGCCGCCCAGCAGGAGAAAGCCATGGAGATCAGGAAGAGCCCCGAAACCGCCACGGAAACGTCCGGCAACGCGACGACGCGCGGCGCGTTCCGGATCCGCTATGGCAGGACAGGGATCGCCCTCGTTGGTGTCCTGGCGTTGCTGACCGCCTTTGTTTCGGGTGTTCTCCTGCCGTTCGGAATCGGAAGCGTGCTCTTGCCGGTCGCCGGCCTTGCCGTCACCGTCGCGGCTGTCTTCGTGCTGCGCTTCCTGGCCGTGCGTGACCGCAAGGCCAAAGTGAACGCCGCGTTCCGTTCCGCGATGAGCGCCCCCGTGCGGCGTCAGGGATCTGCCGCCACGGACACTGAAGCCCGTCCCGCCGCCCGGCCTGAAAGCCGGCTCTTTGACGCCGAGGCCCACCAGCCCAAGCCGAAGCCAAAGCCCCTGACCGCGATGGAGCTCCGGGAAGCCGCACTGGCTGTTGCCGTTGCCGCCGGAGATGCCAGCGCCGCCGCCGCGTCGCTGGCGCCGGCCGACACAACCTGGGAACCGGTGGACGTGCCAAAGCCGGTCTACGTTGAGGCCGCCAAGGCCGAGCGCCCGGCTCCCCAGCCGCTTGATCTTCCCGAGGCGCCCAAAGCCGTCGGCAAGCCGTCCCTGAAACAGGGCGTTCCCGCAGCCACGCCCGCCGCGCCTGCCACCAAGCCCCTCACCAAGGCGCAGAGCGCCCTGAGCAACCTCGACGACGTCCTGCAGCGCCGCCGCGCCTGATAAGTCACCAAGTCCGCCAAAGCAGAAACCAGCTGTCAGTCCGGGTGCGGAGTGTCAATTCGCAATGCGGGACGAAAATTTGTAGCCTAAGGTCACCGGTACCGCCGTTCCTCCCGGGGACGCGGACTATTCCGGGGCTATAGCTCAGTTGGTAGAGCGCTTCGTTCGCATCGAAGAGGTCAGGAGTTCGAATCTCCTTAGCTCCACCGCTTCCAAGCTTTACCATGACTGGATTGGACACCATCAATGAGTTTGATCCGGCTGAACGACGTGAACGTGAGCTTTGACAAAACCCAGGTTCTCCGCGAAGCCTTTTTCAAGCTTGAAGCCGGGGACAGGGTTGGCCTGATCGGCAAGAACGGCTCGGGCAAGTCCACTATCCTGAAGCTGATCCAGGGCCAGGTGGCTCCCGATTCCGGGACCGTCGCCGTCGAGCTCGGAACCAAGGCCGCCTACTTCTCCCAGTTCTCAGAGCTGAACGGCGGATCCACTATTGCGGAGGTCCTGGACGGGCTCTTCGCCCACGTGAAAGAGATCGAAGCCGAGCTGGCCGGCATCGATGCGGCCATCGCCGCCGATTCCTCGGACGCAGCACGGCTGGATGAACTCATCCACCGCCAGTCCGAACTCTTTGAGGCGATGGACCGGCTGGATGGCTGGGACTATCAGCGCAGCATCGATAAAGTACTCACCACCCTCGGCTTCACCGACCACCACCGCACCTGCGCCATCGACGAACTCTCCGGCGGCTGGCGGAACCGGGCCGCACTGGCAAAGATCCTGCTGGAAGCCCCGGACCTCCTCCTGCTTGATGAACCCACCAACTACCTTGACGTGGCCGGCGTCGAATGGCTCGAAGGCTGGTTCCGGACCTTCAAAGGCGCTGCGATCATCGTCTCGCACGACCGGAAGTTCCTGGACTCCGTTGTCACCCGGATCATCGAAGTGGAGAACTTCCACCTCCACGAATACCCGGGAAACTTCGCCGAATACGTGGTGGCGAAGCAGTTCAAGCTCAAGAGCCTGGAGAGCCAGTTCGTTCACGAGTCCGAGCTGCTGGCCTTCGAGGCCGAAGGCATCTCCGACCGGCGGGAAGCGGCCAAGGCGGCCGGCAAGGGACTGGCAAACCAGCTGGCCAGGATAAAGAAGTCCCGGGCGCCCCGGCCCGTGGACCAGATCATCACGGAGATATACGGCGGCCTGTACGTCAAGGATGTCCTGTGCCGGGTGGAATCCCTGAGCAAGGCCTACGGCGGCAGGACGCTGTTCAGCGGCCTCAGTTTCGAGATCGGGCGCGGCAACCGCATCGCCGTCATCGGATCCAACGGCAGCGGGAAGACGACGCTGCTCCGGGCGCTCACCGGCGAAGAGCCGGCCGATTCAGGCAGCGTGGCCTGGGCCAAGGGCGCCGGAATGGTCTCCTACAACCAGGTGCTGGAGGAACTGGACGACGACGACACGGTCACCCATGCGGTCAACGCGATGCCTGACAGCCTGGCCCTGACGGCGACGAAGAAGTCAGTGAACAGGTTCCTGGCTATGTTCCAGTTCTCCGAAGCTGATCTGAAGCAGAAGATCGGCAACCTCTCAGGCGGCCAGCGTGCCCGCGTGGCCATGGCCCAATGCCTGCTCTCGGGCGCCTCGGTGCTGCTGCTGGATGAGCCCACCAACCACCTGGACCTCTCCAGCACCCAGGTTATGGAGCGTGCCCTGCTCCATTTCCCGGGGGCAGTGGTGGTGGTCAGCCACGACCGATTCTTCACCGACAAGATTGCCAACCGCCGGCTGGTATTCAGCGCTGCAGCCTCGGGCCACGGGAGTGTGGAACTCCACGTCGCCTGAGGCTCCGGGGAGCCTGAGGGCGACGCACCGCCGCCAGCCCTAAAGCCCTACAGCCAGCCTTTCCTCTTGAAAATGGCGTACATCAGGCCTGCGGTGCCGGCCATCAGCGCGATGGCCATCGGGTAGCCAAGGGACCAGTGGAGTTCGGGCATGTGGTCGAAGTTCATTCCGTAGACGCCGGCGACGAGGGAAGGCGCAAAGAAGGTCGCCGCCCAGGAGGAGATCTTCTTGACCTGTTCGTTCTGTTCGGCGCTGGCCTCGTTCTGCCGGTTGGCGGTCAGCGTTCCGTCCAGCGTGAGGGCGTTCTGCAGTAGGTCGCGGAAAGAATCCGCTCGCGAGATGACCCGCTCCACGTGGTCCTCGACGTCCCGCAGGCTGTGCTGCAGTTCAGAGTCCACGCCGTACTTTTCAAAGCCACGCTTGAGCTGCTGCATCATGTCCGGCAGGGGATGGATGGCGCGCTGGAACTGGATGACTTCGCGGGCCAGTTCATAGATGCGGCGGGAGACGGTGGTGTCCCCGCTGAAGAGCTGGTCCTCGATCTCGTCAATGTCGTTTTCCAGCCCGGCCACCACCGGTGCGTAGTCGTCCACCACAAGGTCCAGCAGAGCGTAGAGAACGGCTTCCGGGCCGTGCCGGAGCAGGTCGGGGCGGCCTTCAAGGCGCCGCCTGACCCGGGCAACGCCGGCCATTTCGGCGTGGCGGATGGTGACCACGAAATTCCGGCCGGTGAAGATGTGCAGCTCGCCGAACTCCACGGTCTCGGTGGCGTCCAGGTACCGCGCCGGGCGCAGCACCGTAAAAAGATTGTCCTCGTAGCGTTCAAGCTTGGGCCGCTGGTGCGCCGAGATGGCGTCCTCCACCGCCAGGGCGTGCAGCCCGAATTCGGTGGCAACGGCCGTCATTTCCGCCGCCGTGGGCCGGTACAGCCCGATCCACGCCATGCCCCCGTGCTCCGAGAGCGTTTCGAAGGTCTGTTCCAGGCTCTCCGGCTCCGCGCTGCGTACGCCGTCCACGTAGACGGCATTGTCGATGATGGTCACGTCAGGACATTGCCCCGATGATCGCGCCGGCCACCGTCATGGCGAGCAGATCGTGTCCGGAATCGATCAGCGTGACAGCCGTGGGACGGCCCGCGAACCCGTCATGGATGACGTGCCCGCCGGCGCGGAACACCAGCGCGAGCACCAGGGCGAACCCGCCGCCCGCCACAGCGTTGTCGAGGCCCAGTTTGCTGATCAGGACAGCCAGCAGGACGGCGGTCAAGGCAGCGGCAACCATCATGGGAACCCAGATTCCCGCGCCGCCGCTGATGTTCTTGAGGTCCTCTTCAGTCTTTCCGATGGCGGCCATCCACCGCTTGCCCAACACGGCCGGCATGTACCAGACAAAGCCGATGGCCATGCTCGAGATGAAGGCCAGCGCCACGGCGAGCCAGTTGATCTGTGAAATATGCGAAAGCCAATCCATGCTCGAATCCTAACTGCCTACAGGGGGCCCGCCGCCGCGCTCGGTCAATTGCTTGGGCCGTGTTGGGGTGCCGGGCACGGCCTGTGCGAGGCGCCTGATCAGGGGTTCGGTCCGGTAAGGAATATGGGTGTGGAGAGCCAGGACAGTTTCGGTTCGGATGACGCCCTTGATGCGGAGGATCTGGCGGAGGGCGGACTGCAGGTTGTGCGTATCGGTGGCCACCACACGGCACCACACGTCACCTCGCCCCGAGATCTCATGCACCTCCAGGACCTGGGGGAGCAGTCGGAGGGCGCCCACAACTCCGTCCAGTTCCCGGTGCGTCACTTCGATCGTGACGAAGGCGACGACGTCGTACCCCACGGCCTCGAGGTCGATCTCGCGGCCGCCGTCGTGCAGCACTCCGGCCCGGAGCAGGCGCCGGACCCGCGACTGCGCTGTGTTGCGCGCAATCCCCAGCGCCTCGGCTAACTCGCCGATCTGGATGCGGGGATCGTGAATGAGTTCCAGGAGGACCTTCAGGTCAGTGGGATCAAGGGTAGGCAAACTGTCACTTTCAGTTATTGGCGCCGTAAAGAATTGCGTATCTTGCTCAATTGTTCCACGAACTAACGCCCGATCAGTCAGCCCTGAAGCATTCTGTAGGTATCAATTCCCACCAGGGGCGGCTTCCCACAAGGACCTCCCGCCCCGGTCGACGCCAAGGCAGCGCCAATGACAGTCTTCAGTGAACTCCGCATGCGTCCGGCCACCGCCGGGCGTCAGGGCTGGGATGCATCCACCACCGCACGGCTGGTGATGGCCGGCGCCGTCATCTTCACTTTGCTGGTCGGTGCGAACCTGGCCACGCCCCTGTATCCGCTGCTCCAGGCAAACCTTGGCCTCTCGGCACTCGGCGTCACGGCGGCCTTTGCCAGCTATGTCCTGGCCCTGGTGGCAACGCTGATGCTGGCCGGGCACTGGTCGGACCACATCGGCCGGCGGGCGGCGCTCATCCTGGCTGTACTCGCCGGACTGGCGGGCAGCTGGGTCTTCTCGCAGGCCGAAAACCTCGTGGCGCTCTCTGCCGGACGGGCCCTTCAGGGTGTGGCCGTTGCCCTGGCCACGGGTGCCAGCGCAGCCGCACTGCGGGAACTGCTCCCGACCCGGCCGGAGTGGGCCACCCGTTTCACCCTTCTGGCGACGGCGGGAGGCGTGGCAGCCGGTCCGGTCATCGGCGGCCTGCTGTCGCTGCTGCCGGGGCCCACCACCGCCCCGTACTACGTTCACTCGCTCGTCCTGGCGGCAATGCTGGTGCCGCTGTACCTGCTTCAGGCCCGGCCGGCCATCAAGCCTCCGGTTGGCCGTCGGCCCGTCCTGGTCCTGGCTCCCCGCCGGCCTTCGGTGTCCACCGAGGCGCGGGGCGCTTTCTGGCTTGCGGCCGCCGTCGGATTCCTCAGCTTCTCCGTCTTTGGATTTTGCCTGTCGCTGGCACCGGCCTATTTCGCCCCGATCATTCAGACCGATTCACGGCCGTTGATCGGCGCCCTGGCCGGGATGACGCTCGCCGCCTCCGCGCTGAGCCAGGTACTGTCCGTGCGGGGACGCTTTGTGGTGCCCGCGGGGCTGGCGGTCCTGGGAGCCTCGGTGCTGCTCTTGGCTGCAGCGGCCGCCTGGAGCAGTCCGCTGCTGCTGGCCGCCGCCAGCGTCTGCGCGGGGCTGGGCCAGGGGGTCGCCTTCCGCACGGTCTTCAATGATGTGGCCGCCAAGGTGGAATCGTCACAGCACGCCCAGGTCATCAGCACCGTTTATGTCATCACGTACCTGGGCAGCGCCGTGCCGGTCATTGGACTGGGCTGGGCCACAGCGGTGTTCGGGCTGCCGACGGCGGTCACGGGCTTCGTAGTGCTGTGCAGCGCCGCCGCACTGGCGCTGTCCGCCGTCACGCTTCGGACAGCGCTGCAGCGGACAGCCTAGTCCGGCAGCGGGCCGTGGTTCCCCTGGATGTGCTCAAAGACGAGGGTGGTCTCGGTGTGGCCCACCACGGGGTCGGTGGCGAGATTGTCCAGGACCCAGTCCCGCAGGTCCTCGGTGCTGGCAACGGCGATGTGCAGCAGGTAGTCCACGGAGCCTGACGTGTGGAAGGTGGAGAGGACCGCGGGCAGGTGCGGAACGCGGGCTGTAAAGCGGTCGATCTGGTCCCTGTCGTGGGCCCGCAACCGGACGGCCACGAGCGCCTGGACGGACCTGCCGATGGCCGAGAGGCTGAGCTTCGCCTCAAATCCCTGGACAATGCCACGTTCGGATAATGCGCGGGTCCGCATGAGCGCGGTGGACGGTGCAATGCCCACGAGTTCTGCCAACTGCTTGTTGGAGATCCGTGCATCGTCCACCAAGGCGGCCAGAAGCCGTTCATCGATGGCATCCAGCGGCTCAAAGTGGCTGGCCGGCCGGATGCTTTTTGGGTTGCTGCTCATGGAATCTCCTTGAATGTCCGTCAGTTCATCCTAGACGCCGGATTCCTGTTGATCACCCCGGAATTCAACCATCCCTGCCGAACAATCGCCAGACACACTTGCCACTTAATGGCGGATAGTTCTACGGCCGCGCGGCTTCCGCCCGCCCTTGTGTGGCGGCCCGTGCGGTTTCGTCGTTCCCCCGCGGATGTACGACGGCGACTGTCACCGCCGTGATGCACGCCAGGGCCATGATTGCCACGGCAAGCGCCGTCCAGCCCAGGGACTGGAACACCAGTCCGCCGGCCCAGCCGATGACGCTCGAGCCCAGGTAATAGGCCAGGTTGTAGAGCGACGACGCCTGGGCGCGGCCCGTGGTGGCGATGCTTCCGGTCCAGCCTGCACCGATGCTGTGGGCCGCGAAGAAGCCGCCTGTGAAGAGCACCAGGCCGGCAAGGATCAGGGCGAGCAGCTGCGTGAGCGTCAGCGCCAGCCCGGCCACCATCAGGGCGATGCCAGCTAGCAGCACATTCCTGCGGCCAAACCTGGCCGTCAACCCGCCGGCCCAGCGGGAAGAGAACGTTCCGGAAAGGTACGCCAGGAAGATCAGGCTGATCAGGGTGGCAGGCAGCGTGAAAGGCTCAGCGGACAGCCGGAAGCCGAGGTAGTTGTAGACGGCCACAAACCCGCCCATCATGAAGAAGGCCTGGATGTAGAGCGCCAGCAGCCGGGGATTGCGCACATGCCCGCCGAGCGTCGCCATGGCACCGCGCAGCCCGGCGGCCTTGGCGGCGGTGAACCCTTTCGCCTTCGGGACCAGGACCAGGAAGAGCACAGCGGCGACTGTTGCCAGCAGGGAAACCGCCAGTGCGGCTGTGCGCCAACCCCACAACTCACCTGCCGGGCCTGCCACCAGCCGGCCGGCCAGCCCGCCCAGCGTTGTGCCGGCAACGTAGCTGCCTGCGGCCATGGCCGCATGGGCCCTGTTCACTTCCTCGTTCAGGTAGGCGATGGCGATGGCCGGGATCCCGCCCAGTGCCATTCCCTCAAGCAGCCGCAAGGTAAGCAGGGCGCCGAAAGTGGGGGCGAGCGGTACCAGCAAGCCCAGGATGGTGGCGGCGGAGATTCCCCATGCCATGGCCTTGACCCTGCCGATCCTGTCCGCGAGGAAGGACCACGGAATGACGGTGATGGCCAGGCCCACGGTGGCCAGTGAAATGGTCAACGCGGCCTCTGCCGCGGTCACCTTCAGGTCTGCAGCCAGGAGCGGCAAGACCGCCTGGGTGGAGTACAGCTGGGCGAACGTTGCCACGCCCGCGAAGGCCAGGCCGGCCAGGATCTTGTTGTAGGCGGCGGAGCCTTTGGGATGTCCCGCCCAGTCACCCTGCGGTGGGCTGCAGGTTCCTGGGGCTGCGGCATTCTGTGGCATAGCTCAAGGGTAGGCTTCTGGAATATATGCTTCCAATGCATGTTTTAGCTATGATTGATATCAAGAATGCAACGTTTGGAAGAGTTGAGCCAATGCACGCCGACCACAAGCAGCTGGTGAAGCTCCTGCCGCTGCTCCCCATCCTGGCTGAACTGGGCCGGACCCAGCACGTCACGGAAACGGCCGAGCTCCTTGGAGTACCCCAGTCCACGGTGAGCCGGGCACTGTCCCGGGCCAGCGCCGTCGTCGGAACCGAACTGCTGATCCGGGACGGACGGGGCATCCGCCTCACAGCGGCCGCCAGGACGCTGCTGCCGTACATCGAGTCGGCCCTGACCGAATTCCAGGCCGGACTGGACCTGGTCCGGCACGAGTCGGACGTGGTGCGGGGAAAAGTGTCACTCTCCTTTCAGCACACGTTCGGCGAGGCCACCCTGCCCCTGCTCATCAGTGCCTTCCGCAGCCGCCACCCGGAGGCCGGTTTCATCCTCAGCCAGGGGGCGCGGGACATATGTCTCTCGGAGCTCGCCTCGGGCCAGGCGGACCTGGCACTGACCGCCCCCGTTCCGGCGGCAAGCAGCACTATCTCCTCGGCGTCGCTTTACCGTGAGCCCCTCCGGCTGGTGGTTCACCACGGCCACCCGCTGGCCGGACGGGACAGCGTCAGGATGCAGGACATCCGCCGGGACCCCTTCGTGGCGCTGGAGCCGGGGTACGGCATGCGGTCACTGACCGATGCGCTGTTCCGCGAGGCAGGCTTCCGGCCGCGGATCGCCTTCGAAAGCCAGGACACCCACACCGCCCGTGGATTGGTCGCCGCGGGCCTTGGCGTCAGCATCCTGCCGCCCGGCGGCAATGCACCGGGGCGCCACATCAGCCCGGAAACAGGCAACCTGGGCTGGGTTGAACTTGCCTTGGAATCCGGCCTGGCGTTCCGCGAAATCGGGCTGGGCTGGCGCCTGCGGAAACCCGGCCCCGACGCCGAGCCCGATCCTGTCCGCTTCTTCCGGGAGATGGTCCTGCAAGAGGGTCCCCGGTTACTGGCGGGGCTGGTGGCCGCCCGTTCAGGGAGCGGATAGGGCGCCACGGCGTTGAGACACGACGGCGTCCCGCGGCCCGGCAGCGATTCGCCGGCAGCGTTTCAGTAGGCTGGGGGACGTGACTGACAGCGAGCACCCCCAAACCACAACTTCCGGACACCACCCGTTGGGCGGCGCCGCGTCCGCGGCCGCTCCGGGTCCCCTCGCGGGGGTAATCATCGGCCTGGACATCGGCGGTACAAAGACCCGCGGCGTCAGGTTTGAGGACGGGGTTGCCGTGGCCGACGAGTCCGCCGGCAGTTCCAACGTCCAGAACGTCAGCCGCGAACAGGCGGCACTGAACCTCGCGGATCTCTTCTCCCGGATCGGCGGCGGCCAGGTGGCCCAGGTGTATGCCGGGGCCGGTGGCATAGATACCGACGACGACGCTGCGGCCCTTGCCGCGCTGATCGAACCCCATGTTCCGGGAGCCAAAGTCACGGTGGTCCACGATTCACGGCTGCTGCTGGCCGCGGGCGGCGCCACTACCGGCGTGGCCGTGATCGCAGGAACCGGCTCCGCAGCCTGGGGAAGGAACGCCGCCGGCGACGAGGCCCGGGCCGGCGGCTGGGGCTACCTGCTCGGTGACGAAGGCAGCGGCTACTGGCTCGGCCGTGAGGCGGTCCGGCACAGCCTGAGCCGGATGAACCAGGGACTCCCGGCGGACCAGCTGACTGCTGCGCTGCTCGCCGCGTGCGGAGTGGACCACCCCAACAGGCTGATTGCGCTCTTCCATTCCCCGGACACCGGCCGCCGGTTCTGGGCCCAGCAGGCACGCCTGGTGGTGGACGCGGCAGCGGCGGGCCACACGGTCAGCCAGGAGCTGCTGGACCAGGCCGGCAAGGACCTTGCCGGCCTGGCCGCGCAGGCCCTGCGGAAGCTTGGAATCGACGGCCCGGTAATTCTCGGCAGCGGGCTGGGCATGAACGTGATCCCGCTGCAGGACTCTTTCCGGAGCCACCTGGCCGCCGCCGGCGTCACCGATGTCCGTGTCCTGGACCAGGACCCTGTGTTTGGCGTCCTGAAGCTGGTCTCGGAAGCGTCAGGGGCCCACTGACCGCTTCCGGGGTGCCAGCCTGACGGCCGGCATGATGGGGGCGGGGATGCGTCCGGCTTCTGCGCCCGCATCCGGGCCGTGCCCTTCAACCAGCCCGTAGCGGGCTCCGCGGGCAGCAGCGTCAGGCAGTGCGGCCTGGGCTTCCCAGTCCGCACGGGCCTGCTCCACTTCGTCGTGCGTGCGGCCCACGAAGTTCCACCACATCAGCAGTTCCTCCTGGAAAGGCTCCCCGCCGATCAGGAGGAACCGTGTGCCGGGCAGGGCCTGGAACTCCAGCGCCGAACGCCCCGTGCCCAGGTAGCCCAGCGGCCCGGGCGGGACCTCCTGCCCGTCCAGCGTCAGCCCGCCGTCGAGCACCAGGACGGCATGCTCAAAGCGAGCGTTCAGCGGCAGGACGGCCAGGCCCTCGCAGGAGACGTCTGCTCCGATGATGGGGGAGTACATCGTGGCCGGTGACACCGCTCCGGCGAAGTCGCCCACCATCACCGTCGCCGTGAAACCCGGCCCCGTCACAGAGGGCAGTTCCCGGTGCTGCTCGAACGCGGGTTCGCGCTGGCGTTCAGCGTCCGGCAGCGCCACCCAGAGCTGCAGGCCGCGCTGCACGGGCAGCGGCGCGCCGGCGTCGGAATCCGGCAGGACGGCAAACTCGGAGTGGGACACCCCGTGCCCGGCGGTCATGATGTTCAGCTCGCCCGGCCGGACCACCACGTCGCTGCCCACGCTGTCCCGGTGCCGGACGTTCCCCGCAAGCGGCCATGTCACCGTCTGCAGGCCGGTGTGCGGGTGGGGGAGCACGGACATTGCAGTGCGGTCCGGACCGAAACTGTCCAGGAAACACCAGGCCCCGATGGTGGGCAGGCCGCGCTGCGGGAGTGTGCGCCGGACGTTCATGGCCCGCACGCCGCCCAGCGGAACCTCCCGTTCGGGCCAGAGCTGCAGGCAAGGGCCGGATGAGCTTTCAGGGCCTGCGGGCGGACAAAGTTCCTGTTGGGGAGCCACCTCCAAGTTGGTCACAGTCCAACTCTAGGCGCGGGCAGGGTCAGGCGTAAGCGCAGCACGGCACGCGGTGATCGGCGGGACCCATCCGCGCGGGGTTGTACAACGAATGATTACAGTAGGGATTCTCTTGCCCGGATTGCCTGCTGATCCGGTTACGCTGGCAACGGATTGCGTTACCGTAAATATCAGTGAGCTTATGACCCAACACTGTCCGATGCCGTCCAACAGAACAGGTAAGTCCGGGAATGGACCAAGCCATGATTGAGTTCCAGAGCGTCACCAAGCAGTATCAGGGCGGGCAGCCCGCTGTGGACCAGCTCACCATGTCCATCGAAAGGGGCTCCATCACCGTTTTTGTAGGGCCGTCCGGCTGCGGCAAGACCACCTCGCTGCGGATGATCAACCGCATGGTGGAACCGACGTCCGGCGTGATCACCGTGGACGGGCGGGACGTGACCTCGGTTCCTGCCGCGGAGCTGAGACGGTCCATGGGCTACGTTATGCAGTCCTCCGGGCTGATGCCGCACCGTTCCGTGCTGGACAACATCGCCACCGTGCCCCGGCTCAACGGCGCTTCCAAGGCTGAGGCCCGCAAGCGCGCAACGGAACTGCTCGACGTCGTCGGGCTGGCTTCCGCGCTCGGGAAGCGGTACCCGTCCCAGCTCTCCGGCGGCCAGCAGCAGCGCGTCGGTGTAGCCCGGGCGCTCGCCGCCGATCCACCTGTCCTGCTGATGGACGAACCGTTCAGCGCCGTTGACCCAGTGGTGCGTGACGAACTGCAGCAGGAACTCCTGAGGCTGCAGAAGGACCTCGCAAAAACCATCGTTTTCGTCACACACGATATCGACGAGGCGACCATCCTCGGCGACAAGGTGGCCGTTCTCGCCGTCGGCGGCAAGCTGGCCCAGTACGCCACGCCCGAGGAAATCCTCCGGGCCCCGGCCAATGATTTTGTGGCGTCCTTCGTGGGGAGGGACCGCGGCTTCCGCCACCTGGGGTTCACCACGTCCGACGCCGTGAGCATCCATCCGGTGCCGACGCTCGTCATGAGTGCCGGCCGGTTCGCCGGCGACCCCGCTGCGGTGACCGGCTGGCAGCTCGTGGTGGATCCGGACATGCGCCCCCTGGGCTGGGCAGGGCCGGGGACGGACTCAGAGCTGATCCCGGGCGGGTCACTCTTCCGGCCCGGCGAGACCCTGCGGCGGGCACTGGACTCGGCCCTTTCGTCCCCTTCCGGCCAAGGTGTGGCGGTGGACGGCGAAGGCAAGGTCCTGGGAACCGTCAGGGCACAGGACGTCCTAAGTGTCATTGAAGAAGCCCGCCAGGTCAGGCAGGCTGCGCTCTGATGGAGTGGTTCCTGGCAAACAGCGGCATGGTCATGGGACTGGCAGGCCAGCACCTGGTCCTTGCCCTCATTCCGATGGTCCTGGGGCTGCTTATTTCCATTCCGCTGGCGCACCTGGCCCGTGTCCATCCCGCGCTGCGGTCCGTGGTGGTGACCGCAAGTTCATTGCTGTACACCATCCCCTCGCTTGCACTGTTCATCATCCTGCCCTCGATTCTGGGCACGCGGATCCTGGACCCCATCAATGTCATTGTCGCGCTGAGCATCTACGCTATGGCACTGCTGGTCCGTGCAGCCCTTGACGCGTTTGATTCCGTGGAGGAGGACCTGCGGCAGGCCGCAGCCGCCATGGGCTACCAGCCCTGGCGCCGCTTTATCGAAGTCGACCTGCCGCTGTCCCTTCCGGTCCTGTTTGCCGGGCTGCGGGTGGTTTCCGTCAGCAACATCTCGCTGGTGAGCGTCGCGGCACTCCTGGGCGTGGGGAACCTGGGCATGCTGTTCACCGATGGACTCCAACGGAACTTCGTCACCGAAGTGGTGGTGGGGATCATCGCCATCCTGCTGCTCGCGCTGCTGATGGACGGTGTGCTGGTCCTCCTCGAACGGCTGCTGACGCCGTGGACCCGGGCCGCCAAGGCGTCCGGGCCGTCCGTTCCTGTTAGCGCCGGCTACCTGGCGGAGGCCAACGTCCACGCGGGGGCTGCACGATGAGTAATATTTTGACGGACACCCTGGCCTGGATTGCCGATCCCCTTCACTGGACCGGCAGTTCCGGCATCCCGGTCCGGCTGCTGGAGCACCTCCAGTACAGCGGTCTGGTGCTGGTGATTGCCGCTGCCATCGCAGTTCCTGCAGGGCTCTACATCGGGCACACGGGCCGCGGGCGCGTGGTGGCCGTTGCCGTAGCCGGGGCGCTGCGGGCCCTGCCTACCCTGGGCCTGCTGGTCCTCTTCGCCCTGCTGGCCGGAAGCAGCCTGATGCCCCCGGTCTGGGCCCTGGTGATCCTCACCGTGCCGCCGCTCCTCGCAGGAACGTACGCCGGAATTTCGAGTGTGGACAGCGCTGTGGTGGACGCTGCACGGGCAGTGGGTATGACTGAACTGCAGATCCTGTTCCGGGTGGAAGTGCCCAACGGGCTGCAGGTCATGTTCGGTGGCCTCCGCACCGCCGTCCTGCAGGTCATCGCCACGGTTTCAGTCGTTGCGTACCTGCCGCTGGGCGGACTGGGCCGCTACCTTTTTGACGGGTTGGTCCTGCAGGACTTCCCGCGGATGCTTGCCGGGTCCCTGCTGATTGCAGGGCTGGCCATCCTTGTTGACCTCATCCTGGCCGCGGTGCAAAGAGTCCTTCTTTCGCCGGGCCTTAAAACCGATCTGCGCGGTGGCCAGAAGGTCACCGCCGATCTCCCAGTTGCCGCGCCTGCGCCAGCTGCTGTTCAAGGAGGCACCCCATGAAAGAGAACACCAGGACAATCCTTACCCGCCGGACACTGGCTGGCATGGCTGCAGGCGTCGGCCTTGCCGTCGCGCTCTCGGCCTGCGGCGGCGGCGACCCGCTGGCCACCCCCAGCACCACTGCAGGAAGCGGTGGCGCGGGCGGGGGATCGCTGACCGTCGGCTCGGCTGACTTCCCGGAAAGCCAGATCGTGGCTGAGATCTACGCCGGCGCACTGACCGCCGCCGGCATCACGGCGACCACCAAGCCCAATATCGGCTCACGTGAGATCTACTTCAAGGCTGTCCAGGACGGCTCCGTGGACGTTGTGCCCGAGTACTCGGGGAACCTGCTCACCCATGTTGATCCCGAAGCTGCCGAGGTGTCGGCAGACGATGTCTATGCGGCCCTTCCGGACAAGCTCCCTGAGGGGCTGGCGGTCCTGGAGGCTTCCGAGGCTGAGAACAAGGACGCCATGGTGGTCACCAAGGCCACCGCGGAAAAGTACCAGCTGAAGACCATCGAAGACCTGGCCAAGGTATGCAAGGACCTGACCATGGCGGCGCCCGCCACGTTCGAGACTCGGCCCTACGGATTCCCCGGCCTTAAGGAAAATTACGGCTGCGAGCTCAAGGCCCTCAAACCCTTCAGCGACGGCGGCGGCAACCTGACCCTGCAGGCACTGCTGACCGACGACGTCCAGGTGGCTGACATCTACACCACCACTCCGTCCATCGCGGACAACGACCTGGTGGTGCTGGAGGACCCCAAGAACAACTTCAAGGCCCAGCAGGTCCTGCCGCTCTACAACAAGGCAAACATGACCGACCAGGCCAAGGACGCCCTGAACGCAGTATCGAAGGCCCTGACCACCGAGGATCTGGTGATCCTTAACCGGGCAGTCAGCGGCAGCCAGAAGCAGAACCCGAAGGACGCTGCCGCCACCTGGTTGAAGGACAAGGGCATCGTCAAGTAGCGACTGACCCCTTGAGGTAAATTACGACGGCGGCTGCCGGACCCACGCGGGCCGGCAGCCGCCGTCGTCCTTGTGTGCGAGGTCTCAACGGAAGTACATCCGTCATATGGCATATTTGATGGATGGCAGAATTCAAGCAGTCCACCAAGCTTCACAACGTCCTTTACGACATCCGTGGACCGATTCTTCAGGCCGCCCAGCAGATGGAGGCGGAGGGTCACCGGATCCTCAAACTGAACATCGGAAACCCTGCGCCGTTTGGATTTGAAGCCCCGGACGCGATCCTGGTGGACATGATCCGCCATCTGCCCCATGCCCAGGGTTACAGCGACTCCCGGGGCATCTTCTCGGCCCGGACCGCGGTCTCCCAGTACTACCAGACCCGCGGAATCCAGAACATCCATGTGGACGACATCTACTTGGGCAACGGCGTCAGCGAACTAATTACCATGTCCCTCATGGCGCTGCTCAACGACGGCGATGAGGTGCTGATCCCTACGCCGGACTACCCGCTGTGGACCGCTTCCGTTGCCCTTGCGAGCGGGAAGCCCGTGCACTACCTCTGCGATGAGGAATCAGGCTGGCAGCCGGACCTTGAGGATCTTGAAGCCAAGATCACGCCGCGCACCAAGGGCATCGTGGTGATCAACCCCAACAACCCCACGGGCGCGGTCTATCCGGAAGAGACGCTGAAGAAGATCGTGGCGCTGGCCGAGAAGCACGGCCTGATCCTTTTCGCCGATGAAATCTACGAAAAGATCCTGTACGAAGACGCCGTGCACATCAACATGGCCGCGCTGACGGGCGACGACGTCCTTTGCCTCACCTTCAGTGGGCTGTCCAAGGCCTACCGCGTCTGCGGCTACCGCGCCGGCTGGATGGCCATCTCGGGCCCGAAGAAGGATGCCTCGGATTATCTGGAGGGCATCAGCCTCCTGGCCAACATGCGCCTCTGTGCCAACGTGCCCGCCCAGCACGCCATCCAGACCGCGCTCGGCGGCTACCAGAGCATCAATGACCTCATCCTGCCCGGCGGCAGGCTGCTGGAACAACGGAACAAGGCCTACGACATGCTCAACGCGATCCCGGGTGTGAGCACGCAGCAGGCCCGTGGCGCGCTGTACCTGTTCCCGCGCCTGGATCCGGAAGTCTTCCACATCCGTGATGACGAGAAATTTGTCCTGGACCTGCTGAAGGAGCAGAAAATCCTGGTGTCACACGGCCGGGCGTTCAACTGGGTCCGGCCTGACCACTTCCGCATGGTCACGCTGCCGAACGTCAAGGACATTGAAGAAGCGATCGGACGCATGGGGGACTTCCTTAGCCGGTACCAGGGGAACTAGCCTGTGGTGACGCGCCTTCCGGCGCGTGGAACCTTGGGAAGGACCCCGATGGCCGACTTGGTTGAGTTCAAGCAGCACCCCGTCGATACGCTGAGGGTGGGGAAAGGCTTCTCGTTGGCCGACGCCGACCCTGACGCGACGCCCGGTTACAAGGGCAACAAAGCCGATGGCCAGACAATTCTGGCTGAACTGGACGGCGCGTTGGCCGAACTTCAGGAAAAGCTGTTCGCGGCCTCGCGCTTCGGCGGGAAAAAACGGCTTCTGCTGATCCTGCAGGCCATGGACACCGCGGGCAAGGGCGGAATTGTCAACCATGTCATGGCCACCATGGATCCGCAGGGCGTCCAGTTCAAGGCTTTCAAGGCGCCCACCGAGGAAGAGAAGTCCTATGACTTCCTCTGGCGGATCGAGAAGGAGGTGCCTGGAGCGGGCATGGTGGGCATCTTCGACCGCTCCCACTATGAGGACGTCCTGATCCACCGGGTTCATAACTGGGCGACGCCTGCCGAACTTAGGCGCCGCTACCGGGCCATCAATGAGTTCGAGGCGCGCCAGACCGATGCCGGAACCAAAATCATCAAGGTGATGCTCTATATCAGCAAGGATGAACAGAAGGCCCGGCTCCTTGCCCGGCTGGACAACCCCGCCAAGCACTGGAAATACAGCAGCAGTGACCTCAAGGAGCGGGCGTTCTGGGGCGACTACATGGGGGCCTACCAGGCTGCCTTCGACGAGACCAACACGGAAGCGGCACCCTGGCATGTGGTTCCGGCCAACAAAAAATGGTACGCGAGGATCGCGGTGCAGCAGTTGGTGCTGGGCGCGCTGTCTGACATGAAGCTGGAATGGCCCAAAGCCGAGTTCGATGTCCCCATCGAACGGGAATTGGTTGAACGGTCCTGACCTGTTTGGGGCGGGTTGTTCCGAGGGGTAGGCCCGCACTGGGTGGTCAGAGGGTCGGTCAGAGCGGCTGGTCGCGGGCGGCAGCGAGCCGCTTGCGGGCGCCTTCCAGCCACTCCTCGCAGCGTTTTGCCAGGGCTTCGCCGCGTTCCCAGAGTGCCAGGGATTCCTCGAGGCTGGCGCCGCCCGCCTCAAGCTTCCCCACCACCTGCACCAGCTGTTCGCGGGCTTCCTCATAGCTCAGTGCTTGGATTTCCGGGTCAGGCTTTGTTTCGGGCATGTGCTTCTCCTTGTTGAAGTTCCCCAGTGGACGTGGCGCCGAACAGGCCCTGTGCCACGCGTACGGACAACGCAGTTCCCGACGGCGCCTCCGAAGGGTCGCGGACCACGGCGTGCCCGGCGGCGTCAGTGGCACGGGCCGGCCGGCCGTTGGCCAGTTCGACCACGGCATAGCCGCGGTCCAGCGTCTTTTGTGGTGACAGGGCACGGACCTGGGCCTGCAGGTGAACTAGCTGGTCAGCTGCCCGTACCACCGTTGAACTGACAGCGGCCGATGATCTCCGCAGGAGGCGTTCGATTTCCTCCGCTCGTCCGGTGACCATGGCTTCCGGGGTGGCCAGAACAGGCCGGGAATGGAGTGCGGACAACCGGTCCGATTCCCTGTCCACGAGCCTGCCGATGCTCCTGCGCAGGTGCTCCCGTGCCTGGCGCACGCCCGCCAGTTCCTCGGCAACGTCAGGCACGATCCGCTTGGCCGCATCAGTGGGCGTCGACGCGCGCAGGTCCGCCACGTCGTCGAGAAGGGGACGGTCCGCCTCATGTCCGATGGCGCTGACCACCGGGGTGGCCGTGGCCGCGACAGCACGGATCAGTTCCTCGCTGTTGAAAGGCAGCAGGTCCTCCAGGGCTCCGCCGCCCCGGGCGATGACAATGACGTCCACGTCGGGGCGGTTGTCCAGTTCCTGCAGGGCGCGGATAATTTGCGAGACCGCAGTGTTGCCCTGGACCGCCACTTCCCGGATCTCGAATTCAACTGCGGGCCAGCGGAGTGCGGCGTTTTGGACGACGTCTTTCTTGGCGTCGGAGTCCCGTCCGGTGATCAGGCCGATACGGTGGGGGAGCAGCGGCAGTGGTTTCTTCCGTGAATCGGCGAACAGTCCCTCGGCGGAGAGGGCCTGGCGCAACCGTTCGATCCGCGCGAGCAGGTCGCCAAGCCCTACAGGCCTGATGTCCCTGACCTGCATGTTGAGCCGCCCGGTCTTCAGCCAGAACTCCGGCTTGAGCAGGGCCACCACGCGGGATCCGCGCTCCAGGGGCATGTTCTGCCGGTCCAGAACCTTGGTCCAGACCGACGCCGGCAGGGAAACTTCCGCGTCCACGTCCCGGAGGGTGAGGTACGCGTTACCGCCGCGGCGGTTCATTTCGATGACCTGGCCTTCGACCCATGCGGACGGTGTGCGGTCGATATGGGCTTTGAGTTTCTGGGACAGCAACTGCAGTGGCCATGGATTGTCCGGGCTGGTCTCAGCGGCCGTGGCGGGCAGCGTGGTGGCAGCTGTGCCCGGCAGCGCAGCCTGTTCAGACATGTCCGCTGCCCCGGGAAGCTGTGGGTGGCGGCATGGCGGTCCTTTGTTCGGCAGGTGGCGGTTCGTGTTTGAATGGCGGCTGTCAGTTAACGGACTGCCGTCAGTGAGCTGGCGGTTGCCATTCAACCTTATCCATAAGCTGTATCACCCGAGACTGACATTCTTTGTCCAGACACCAGCCCTATGATGGCTGTGCTGCCGCCAACCCGTGAGGACCCGTTTTGCGCACCTTCGTTTCAGCCATCGCCGTCGTCGTGGGCGTTTTGCTGTCCGCCCTGGCCGTACCCGCCATCTGGCTTGACCGCAACGTGGTTCAGGAGGATGGCTATGTGGCCCTGGCCGCTCCCCTGGGGCAGGACGCAGAATTCCAGCAGCGGCTCGCCGCGGCCGCTGTGGGCACCATCGATACAGGGGCCATCCCGGACGCCCTGGCAGGTCTGGTCACGCCAGTGCTTGAGGCGGCTGCCGGTTCCCTCACAGCCTTGCCCGGATACCCGGCGGCCTGGGAGGAAACACTACGGAAGAGCCACCGGCTCAGCTTCGCCGCACCCGCATCGGTTCCCGCCGAACCTGACTCCCCGTCGTCGCTTACGTTGGACGTGGCACCCCTGGTGGCGCTGGCGACGGAGGAGCTCGCACGCACCACCGGACTCCCGCTGACTGCGCCGGAGCAGACGCTGGTCAACGTCGGAGAGCCTGAGCAGCGCCAAATGGTCGAGAGGGTGTCCGCCTACGCGCCGCTCGGCTACTCCCTTGCCATCGGAGCGGGAATCGCCTTTGCGTTGGCCCTGGTTTCCGCCCGCCGTCGCTGGTCAGTGGTTTTCGCTGTGGGACTTGCGGCGCTGGTACTGGCCGGTCTGTGGTCTGCCGGCTCGCAACTCGCGAGGGATGCCGTTGTGGGGGCGGCGAGCGGCAATGGGCTTTCGGATATGTTCAAAGATGCGTTTGTGGAGGCCGCTTCCAGTAGCTTCCAATCCTGGGTAGGTGGTGCAGCGATAACCGGCGGTGTGCTGGTTGCGGCGGCCCTTGTGATCCGGATCGCCTCGCCGGGGCGGCGGCCCCAACCCGGTAGCATGGAGGGATGACTTCCTCAGCTGTGTCCCTCTCGATGCCAACTGTCCCGCGCAGGCGGCGCTCGCCTGAGGACGTAGCCGCCGCGGCTCCGGTGACCGGTCCCAAAAAGGTACTCTTGGCTGCGCCCCGCGGCTATTGCGCCGGTGTGGACCGAGCCGTGATCGCCGTCGAGAAGGCCTTGGAACACTACGGTCCGCCGGTTTACGTCCGGAAGCAGATCGTGCACAACGTCCACGTGGTGAGCTCGCTGGAGGCACAGGGCGCCATCTTCGTCGATGAGACGGATGAGGTCCCGGAAGGCGCCCTGGTGATCTTTTCCGCCCACGGCGTATCCCCGGCCGTCGTCCAGTCAGCCGAAGACCGCGGGCTGCGCACCATTGATGCCACCTGCCCGTTGGTGACGAAGGTTCATAAGGAAGCCGTGAGGTTCGCCAAAGACGACTTCGACATCCTGCTGATCGGCCATGACGGTCACGAAGAAGTTGAGGGCACCGCCGGCGAAGCCCCGGAACACATCCAGATCATTAACGGTCCGCATGAAGTGGACAAGGTAACCGTCAGGGATCCGGAAAAGGTCATCTGGCTGTCCCAGACCACCCTCAGCGTGGACGAGACCATGGAAACGGTCCGCCTGCTGAAGGATCGGTTCCCCACCCTGCAGGATCCGCCCAGCGACGACATCTGCTACGCCACCACCAACCGTCAGGTGGCCATCAAGAAGATCTCCCCCCAGGCTGACCTGGTCATTGTGGTGGGATCGGCCAACTCCTCGAACTCGGTCCGCCTAGTGGAAGTCGCGCTGGAGTACGGTGCCAAGGCCTCCTACCGTGTGGACTTCGCCAACGAAGTGGACGAGGCGTGGTTTGAAGGCGTGGCAACGGTCGGAGTCACGTCAGGGGCTTCTGTGCCGGAGATCCTGGTCACGGACGTCCTGCGCCTGCTGGCCGACTACGGCTATGGCTCCGTGGAAGAAGTTGTCACGGCCGAAGAAGACCTCCTTTTCTCGTTGCCCAAGGAGCTCCGCGCAACCCTGAAGGAAGCCGGAGACGTCAGCCGGGCGCTCGGGGGACGCCGGTCCCGCGACTGACAGGCCGCCGCCGGCCATGCGTCAGGCGGCGGCTTCGTCCTGCTGAAACTCCGGGGCCGCCAACGAACGCGGCGTGACCTCGAGTGCCGGCGGGGTGAGCAGCCCGGATTCATCCATGGCATTGAGCTTCCGTGCGGTGGGCAGGATCCGCGCTTCCAGGGTGCCGATCAGGGCGTTGTACCGGTCCACCGAGGACTTCAGGGACGAACCCAGCTTGCCCACGTTTTCGCCGAGCGTTCCCATGCGTTCGTACAGCTGGCGGGCGAGGTCGAACAGTTCGCGCGCACTGTCCGTCAGCACATCCTGGCGCCACGTGAAAGCCACCGATTTTAGCACTGCGAGCAGCGTACTTGGCGAGGCGAGCACCACATTCCTCGAGAGCGCATGGTCCAGCAGCGTCGCATCGGCCGTCAAAGCGGCGGCCAGGATGGATTCGGCCGGCAGGAAGCAGATCACCAGCTCGGGGGAGTTCCCGGGGATGTCCCAATACTTCTTGTTGCTGAGCGCGTCCACGTGTGCCCGCAGCGCCTTGGCGTGGGCAGCCAGCAGGGATGGCTGGCTGCCGGGGTTCCCTGCTGTGCCCGAATCCTGACGCGCACCCAGCTCCTGGGCCTCCAGGTAGGAGGACAACGGCACCTTGGCGTCCACCACCAGCTGTTTCTGGCCCGGAAGCTGGACCACGAGGTCGGGGCGGACCGCTGAATCATTTCCGGCGCTGTGGACCTGCTCCAGGAAATCCACGTGCTTGAGCATCCCCGATGCTTCAACCACGCGGCGCAATTGAACCTCGCCCCACTGTCCACGAGCACTATTGGAGCGCAGGGCAGACTCGAGGGCGTGTGTGGACCGGATCAGCTGGGCATCAGACAGCCTGGCCTCCTGCAGCTGTTGCGCCAGCTGGCCGTACTGTTCCAGGCGGTCGCGTTCCAGCAGTGCCACCTGCTGCTGCACCGCGGTCAGCTTTTCCGCCACCGGGGCAAGTGCCCGGAGCACACTCCCGTCCTGGTTGCGGGACTCGCCGAGCTCCCGGTTCTGCAGGGAAAGGAGGCGGCGCTCCGCGTCCGCGGCGGCGAACTGGGCGCTGACCTCGGAAAGGCGGGACGAGACGGCGTCGAAGTCTTCCTCCAGGGCACGACTGTGCCGGCGCAGGGAAAAGTAGGCGGCGGCGGCGCCGGCGACGGCACCCACCAGCAGCATCAACAGGGCAAGAATCAGGGCTAAAGCATCCATATCCTCACTGTGGCATGACCCTGTGACAATTTACGGAACCGACATATTCGGCCACCCCTTCCACCAAGGTGCCGACACCGCGGGGGACCGGCTGGGGCCCGTGCGTCCGGCAACCGGTAGAATCAATGCTCGTGGCTCTTACTATTGGCATCGTCGGACTGCCCAACGTCGGCAAATCAACTCTTTTCAACGCACTGACCCGGAACCAGGTGCTGGCTGCGAACTATCCGTTCGCTACCATCGAACCCAATGTCGGCGTCGTGAACCTGCCGGATCCCCGGCTCCAGCAGCTGGCTGACATCTTTGGCTCGCAGCGGCTCCTTCCCGCCCCGGTGTCCTTCGTGGACATCGCCGGCATCGTGAAAGGCGCATCGGAGGGCGAAGGCCTGGGCAACAAGTTCCTTGCCAACATCCGTGAGGCCGAGGCCATCGTCCAGGTTGTCCGGGTGTTTGATGATCCCGACGTCATCCACGTCGACGGCAAAGTGGATCCCCGCTCTGATATGGAAACCATCAACACCGAGCTGATCCTGGCTGACCTTCAGACCATTGAAAATGCCATTCCCCGGATCGAAAAAGAAGTCAAGATCAAGAAGCGGGAAGCCGCCGAGCTGGCAGCCATCAAGGCTGCACAGGCGGTCCTGGAACGCGGGGACACCATCTTCTCCTCGATCAAGAGTGACAAGCTGGAGATGGAGCACCTCAAGGAGCTCAGCCTCCTGACCGCGAAGCCGTTCATCTACGTCTTCAACGCCGACGAAGGCATCCTGGGCAGCCCGGAGAAGCAGGACGAGCTGCGGGCCATGGTGGCCCCGGCGGACGCCATCTTCCTGGATGCGAAGCTCGAATCCGACCTCGTGGAGCTGGACGAGGAGGAGGCGCGCGAAATGCTGGAAATGAACGGCCAGGATGAGTCCGGCCTCGACCAGCTGGCACGCGTGGGCTTCCACACCCTGGGCCTCCAGACCTACCTCACGGCCGGTCCGAAGGAAACACGCGCCTGGACCATCCACCAGGGCGACACCGCGCCGCAGGCAGCAGGCGTCATCCACAGCGACTTCCAGCGCGGCTTCATCAAGGCAGAAGTGGTTTCCTTCCATGACCTCATCGAGGCCGGTTCCATGGCGGAAGCCAAGTCCCGTGGCAAGGTACGCATTGAAGGCAAAGAGTACGTGATGGCTGACGGCGATGTAGTGGAGTTCCGCTTCAACGTCTAGCCCCATCTACGAGAATCGCGCCTTGGCACAGCCTGGGCGCGATTTTCGTGCACTCCTGGTGGCGTACTGGTACATAGTGCTGCCGATCGCGTTAGTCGGTTTTTGTGGCTCTCCTGACTCATCCGTGGGTGCTTTGAGCGCGCCTTAACTGACGCACGCCGCTTTCCGCCTAGGTTTCTGACTGTCTAAGGAACAGAAACT